>JAXJXW010000032.1:0-11815 GCA_036307325.1 Clostridia bacterium | reverse complement strand
TTTTGAAAGAGTAAATTTTTGATATATCAAGGCAAAAGCGGAGCAAATACTATGCGTATTTGCGAGCATTTTAACAAAGATAGATCGGAAATTTACCTTTCAAAATCGGTGTTCAAATTGGAATCGTCAGGCTAAATTTTTGAATTGTCAGCACCTGTTGACAAAATCCGCATTTTTTACTATAATGTAGTTGCAATATCAGTTTTGCACAGAGGTAATTTTTTATGAAATACAGTATTGGAATTGATGTGGGTTCCACCACAGCAAAAATAGTTTTAATTGACGAAAAAGAGAATATTTTGTTTAGTGCATATGAGCGTCATTTCTCCAAGGTGCGTGAAAAATGCGGAGAGCTTCTTGAGCGTGCCGGAGAAATCGTCGGTGATGAGAAGGTCTGCTTTGCAGTTTCAGGCTCTGCAGGTCTGGGAATTGCCGAAGCTATCGGAGTGCCCTTTATTCAGGAGGTTATATCCGAAGGCGAGGTAGTTAAAAAGCATGAGAGTGACACCTCCTGCATTATAGAGCTTGGCGGAGAAGACGCAAAAATAATTTTCCTTGAAGGTGGAGCAGATGAAAGAATGAACGGCAGCTGCGCCGGGGGCACAGGTGCGTTTATTGACCAGATGGCAACACTGCTTGATGTTTCTACCGAAGAGCTTGATGAGCTGAGTCTTAATTATACACGAATCTACCCCATCGCTTCAAGATGCGGCGTTTTTGCAAAGACTGATATTCAGCCCTTGATAAATCAGGGTGCAAAGAAGGAGGATATTGCACGAAGCATTTATCAGGCAGTTGTGAATCAGACTATTGCAGGTCTTGCACAGGGTCGGGCAATTAAAGGCAAGGTAATGTTTTTGGGCGGGCCTCTTTCATTTTGCCGCGGTCTGCGGGAGTGCTTTAAGGAAACTCTCGGTCTTTCCGAGGAAAACGCAATTTTTCCCGAATACGGTAAAATATCGGTGGCACTCGGCGCAGCATACTATGGAGCAGGATTAAAAAACAGATACACCGTAAAGGAGCTTTTGGGCAGAATTGCCTGTGCAAGAATTTCAAGCGGTTCACGGACTCTTGAGCCTCTTTTCAAAAGCGATGCGGAATACGAAAAATTTAAAAATCGCCATAGTCTTGCCCATGTAAATACCGTTGACATTAACTCTTATGAGGGTGTGGCTTATCTGGGAATTGACTGCGGAAGCACAACCACAAAGCTTGTTCTCATTTCTGAAAATAAGGATATTTTGTACTCCTACTACTCTTCAAACAAGGGTAATCCCGTAACGGTTGTAAAAGCGTGCCTTGAAGAGATTTATTCCCTGTGCGGAAACAGAATAAGAATTAAAGGAAGTGCCGTAACAGGCTACGGTGAAGAGCTTATAAAAAATGCTTTTTCCATTGATTACGGCATAGTTGAAACTATCGCCCACTTTACGGCTGCAAAGCATTTCATGCCAAATGTTGACTTTATATTGGACATTGGCGGGCAGGACATTAAATGCTTTAAAATACATAACGGTGCCATTGACAGTATAATGCTTAACGAAGCATGTTCTTCAGGCTGCGGCTCCTTCCTTGAAACCTTTGCAAAATCCATGGGCTATTCCATTGAAGAATTTTCCGCACGGGGTCTTAAGAGCCAAAACCCCGTCAATTTGGGAAGCCGCTGCACGGTGTTTATGAATTCCTCTGTAAAGCAGGCACAAAAAGAAGGAGCGTGCGTTGAGGATATTTCTGCAGGGCTTTCAATAAGCGTTGTGAAAAACGCAATATACAAGGTTATCCGTGCCTCCTCCCCTGAGGAGCTGGGTGAGAATATAGTTGTTCAGGGCGGAACTTTTTATAATGACGCCGTTTTGCGTGCCTTTGAAAAGGAGCTTGGGAAAGATGTTATCCGCCCGGATATATCGGGGCTTATGGGTGCATACGGTGCGGCAATGTATTCAATGCGTGCCGTATTCTCGTCGATTATCAAGCCCGATGCCCTTGCAAAATTTGAGCACACGGCGAAAAGTGCCGTTTGCCACGGCTGTACAAACAGTTGTCACCTTACCATAAACAAGTTTTCGGAACGGACATTTATTTCGGGAAATCAGTGCCAGAAGGGCGCAGGGCTGACAGAGGATTCAAGTCTGCCGAACCTGTTTGAATTTAAACGCAATGCTCTTACGGCAAAATCCGAATCGGCGGGAAGCCGCGGCAAAATAGGCCTTCCCCTTGCCCTTGGCATGTATGAGCTTCTTCCCCTTTGGAAAACCATATTTTCCTCTCTTGGGTTTGAAGTGATTGTTTCCCCCGTTTCCACCCGTGCAACATATGAAAAGGGTCAGTTTTCCATTCCCTCTGACACGGCTTGTTATCCTGCGAAGCTTATGCACGGCCACATTGCTCAGCTTCTTGAGGAAAATCCCGACGCAATATTTTATCCGTGCTTAACTTATAATTTAGATGAGCATATTTCGGATAATCACTATAACTGCCCTGTTGTGGCATATTATTCAGAGCTTTTGTCGGGCAATGTGGAGCAGCTTCAGCACACAAGGTTTTTATATCCCTATCTTAACATAAACAGTAAAGGGGAGCTTTCAAAGGAGCTTTACAAATATCTTAACGAAGCCCTTGGAAAATTCACCCGTTCAGAAATAAAAAATGCCGTAAACAAGGGCTTTGCCGCACTTAATGCTTACCGCAAAAGTGTTCGTGAGGAGGGTGAGCGTGCCATAAAATACGCCCGTGAAAACGGCAAGGATATAATGATTCTGGCAGGTAGGCCGTATCATATTGACAGTCAGGTTTGTCACGGAATAGATAAGCTTGCCCTTTCCCTGGGCTTTGTGGTAGTTACAGAGGACAGTGTTCCGCCTCCGAAAAAGGCAGTCCGCCCCAATGTGCTTAATCAGTGGACATATCACGCCCGTCTTTACAATGCGGCGCAATTTGCCTGTGAAAATAAGGATGTGCAGCTTGTTCAGCTGGTTTCCTTCGGTTGCGGAGTTGACGCTATTACAACTGACGAGGTGCGCTCCATACTGGAAAACGGCGGAAAGCTTTATACGCAGCTTAAAATTGACGAAATCACAAATCTTGGCGCAGTAAAAATAAGGCTGAGAAGCCTTATGGGCGCAATGAAGTAAACGGGGGTGTATTTGTGGCAGAAGGCTATATTAAATTTACCAAAGAAATGAAGAAAACTCACACAATACTTGTTCCGAATATGCTTCCCACCCATTTCAGTCTTATAATTCAGGTGCTTCGCAATTACGGCTACAAGGCTGAGCTTTTGACAACGCAAGGGCCGGAAATTGCAGATTGGGGGCTTCGCTATGTACATAACGATACCTGCTATCCCGCAATTTTAGTTATCGGCCAATTTATAGACGCCCTTAAAAGCGGCAAGTATGACCCTGATAAGGTTGCCCTTATCCTGTTTCAGACAGGGGGCGGATGCCGTGCGTCAAACTATATATCGCTTTTAAGAAAGGCTCTTGAAAAGGCAGGCTACGGCGGTGTTCCCGTTGTTTCCTTCAGTCTGAGTGGTTTGGAGGATCATCCGGGGTTTAAGCTTTCACCGCCCATGCTCAGCAAAATTTTGCAGGCGGCGCTTTACGGTGATTTGATTTACAATCTCAGCAACCAATGCCGTCCCTATGAAAAATTTGCAGGTGATACCGACCATACGGTTGAAATTTACACAAATAAAATTGCCGCACTTATGGATGAAGACCCGCTTTTCTTTACAAAAACAAAGCTCATGTACAGGGAAATCGCAAATGCATTTAAGGAAATTCCCAAAAAGAAGGAAAAGAAAATTAAGGTGGGCGTTGTGGGTGAAATTTTTGTAAAATATTCTCCCTTGGGCAATAATAATCTTGAAAGGTTTTTGCTTTCCTCCGGTGCAGAGGTTGTGTGCCCCGGACTGCTTGATTTCATTTTATACAGCATTTATACTGCAATTTCAGACTATAAGCTTTACAGAATGAAAAAAAGGCAGCAAATAGTTATGCGAACCCTTTACAAGGTGTTAAAGAAAATGCAGCGCACCCTTATAGAAGCAATAGAAGAGGCAGAAGTTTTTGATGTTCCCACAGAGTTTGAGCATATAAAGGCAACTGCCGAAAAATATATAAATACGGGGGCGCAAATGGGAGAAGGCTGGCTTCTTCCCGCAGAAATGCTTGAGCTTGCGGAAAGAGGGGTTTATAACATTGTATGTACGCAGCCCTTTGGCTGTCTTCCCAACCATATTTTCGGCAAGGGAATGATGAAGCCCCTTAAAGATAGCAATCCAAATCTTAATATAGTGGCAATAGACTATGACCCCGGCGCAACAAAGGTAAACCAGGAAAACAGAATCAAGCTTATGCTTTCAAATGCCGCTGCGGTCAAAGCTTCAGATGAAGAAGCGAAAGAAATTGTAAAATAAATATTTACTAAGTATTGGTTTTATAGTATAATTAAGTTAGAAAGAGGACAATCTCTTTTATAAACATTTAGGAGGGCGCATATGAATACTAATATTTATCTGAGAAAAACACATTTAGGAGATGCACAAAAAGAAGTAATTGTTAAAAAGGTTGACAAGCTCAGCAAGTTTTTTGATGATGACGCTGTAGCCGATATTGTGATTGGGAAACAGCACGAAGATTATATTGTTGAAGTTACAATTCGTACGCCCGACATGATTTATCGTGCGGAAGAGCGTGACGGAGAGCCGTATAATGCAACCGATAAAATTATTGACGCCATTGAACGGCAGATAAGGAAAAACAAAACAAGGCTTCAGAAAAAGCTCCGTGAGGGCATAATTAAAGAAGCTGCTTTTGAAATGGATGATATAAAGGAAGAAAAGGAAATCAATATTGTTAAAACAAAGACGCATCATGTAAAGCCCATGAATGCTGAGGAGGCCGTTTTGCAAATGAATATGCTTGGCCATTCGTTCTTTGTTTTCCTTGATGCCGAAACCAACAAAACAGGTATTGTTTACCGCCGTAAAGACGGTGACTACGGTCTTATAGAAACAGACTGATGTTATCTGTAAAGGAAGCCATAATCGTTGAAGGCAAGTATGATAAAATGCAGCTTGAAAAGGTGTGTGACGCCCCAATTTTTACCACTGAGGGCTTCAGAATTTTTAAAGACGCCCAAAAGCGCAGCTTTTTAAGAGCACTTGCGGCAAATCGGGGAATTATAATTTTGACCGATTCTGACCGTGCAGGCTTTATGATTCGTAATCATATAAAAAGCTTTGTGAAGGAAGGCAGGGTAATAAATGCTTATATTCCCGAAATTTTCGGGAAGGAGCGCAGGAAAGCCCATCCTTCAAAAGAGGGTAAGCTGGGTGTTGAGGGGATTGACGCACAATCCCTTGAGAGCATTCTTCTAAAGTATTGCCGCGAGGATGAGCCTAAGGATAAGATAACTAAGAAAGATTTATATTGTACGGGGCTGTACGGCGGTGCGAACAGTGCCGCCGCGCGTGCGTTTATCTGCGAAAAAATTTCGGTGCCGGTGGGTATATCGGCAAACGGGTTTATTGATGCGCTTAACGCCCTTGTCACTAAAGATAAGTTTTACGAAATGGTAGGTTCTTTGAAATGCATGAAGGACACAGACAACGGTTAAAGAACAGATTTCTTACGGAGGGAATCGGCTCCTTTGAGGATCATGAGGTGCTGGAGCTATTGCTTTACTATGCAATTCCTCAGGGAGATACAAACCCTCTTGCCCATAGGCTGCTTGAGCATTTTGGCACTCTTTCCTCCGTTTTTGACGCCTCTGTTGAAGATTTATGCAAGGTTGAAGGTGTGGGAAGGCATACGGCAACACTTATCAGTCTTATGCCTCATATTTCACAGCTTTATACAAGCCTGTCTGTTCGTGATAAGAAAGTTCTTGCAAACACTGCCGAGGCAGGGGAATATGTATGTAAAATGATAGGGCTTCGTGCCTGTGAGGTTTTTGCAATTATAAGCCTTGACGCTCAAAGGCGTGTTATTTCGTTTGATATAATTGAGGAGGGCACAGTATCCAGTGCCAATGTTGACGCCCGCAAGGTTGTAACCTGCGCTTTAAGGCGCAACGCCTCCGCCATTATATTTGCACATAATCACCCCGGTGGCAGTCTGTGCGCTTCGGAAGGTGACAGGCGGTTAACCCAAAGGCTCTGCGATTTGTTTGAGGGTATGGGCATTCATGTGATTGACCATATAATCGCCGCAGGTGCCTCAAAATTTTTAAGCATGAGTGATAGTGGCATTATGCCCAATTAAGAAAGGAAGCTATATATATGACACTTGAAAATTTACAAAAGGATATGATAGCTGCAATGAAGGCGAAGGACAAAGTTCGCAAGGACGCCGTTTCCTCCCTTATTGCCGCAGTAAAAAAATACGGTATTGACAACGGTGTTCGCAATGATATTACCGAGGAAATGACAAACGCCGTAATTCTTAAGGAGCTTAAAACGGCAAAAGAACAGCTTGATACCTGCCCAAAGGATCGCACGGATTTAATCGAAGAATACACGGTTAATTATGAAATAATTAAGGAATATGCCCCCAAGCTTCTGAGCGAGGAAGAGGTTAAGGCTATACTCACGGAAAAGTTTGCAGATGTAATTGCCACAAAAAATAAAGGCATGATTATGAAAACCGTTATGGCATCTCTTAAAGGCAAGGCTGACGGTAAGGTAATAAACGCAGTGGTTGCGGAGCTTTGCGAATAAGAAAGAAGATTTGATTATAAATGGAAGTTTACGGTATATTTAAGGATTTAGCTATTATTATGGTTGCGGCAAAGCTTTTGGGTCTTGCCGCAAGGAAGATAAATGTTCCCCAGGTTGTGGGTGAAATTCTTGCAGGGCTTTTGATTGGGCCGAGCCTTCTGGGTCTGGTTGACCAGTCAACCTTTTTGTCGCAAATGGCTGAAATAGGTGTTATTATCCTTATGTTTTCGGCAGGCTTGGGGACAAATCTGCGTGACATGGTAAAGACAGGCCCCATAGCGTGCCTTATTGCGTTTATGGGTGTGTTTATCCCACTTGCTTGCGGCACCCTTCTCTATTGTTTCTTCTACGGTTTTTCTGCCCTGGGAAGTCCTGAATTTTACAAGGCGGTGTTTATGGGAACAATACTTACCGCAACCTCGGTGAGTATAACGGTAAAGACTCTTTACGAGCTTGGCAAGCTTAAAACAAGTCTTGGCACAATGCTTGTAAGTGCGGCGATAATTGATGATGTTATCGGTATTATAGTATTAACTATTGTCATCGGTCTCGGAACGGGTGACGGCGGTGCAAGGGCAATAGCTCTTGTTTCTTTGAGAAGTATTCTGTTCTTTATCTGCTCAGGAGTGATGGGCTTTGTTATATATAAATTGTTCAAACGCCTGGATAAGCTTTATAAGCACACACAGCGCATTCCCATTTTAGGCCTTGCCCTTTGTATGTACATGTCATATGCCGCCGAAAGATATTTTGGCGTTGCCGATATTACAGGTGCATTTGTGGCAGGGATTATTCTTTGCAACATCAAAGACGCAGATTATATTGAAGAAAAGATGAATATAAATTCGTATATGCTTTTCGGGCCTGTGTTCTTTGCAGGAATTGGTCTTAAAACGGATATTTCAACCGTTTCAGTAGGCATCATCTTCTTTTCTCTTTGCTTTGTTGCGGTTGCGCTTTTGTCAAAAATAATAGGCTGCGGTTTTGCCGCAAAAGCATGCGGATATTCAACTATTGACTCACTCAAGGTCGGTGTCGGCATGATGACCCGTGGAGAGGTTGCCCTCATTGTGGCTCAGAAAGGGCTTTCGGTAGGTCTTTTAAGCTCCACATATTTCACCTCCGTAATTCTTTTAATAATAATTTCCTCTATACTTACGCCGATTATACTTAAATATCTCTATTCAAAGGACAGTGCAAAGTATTGCCATGAATAATATTGAACGGACTCTTACTCCCAGGCTTAAGATGATAATTTCTCTTATTCCTCGTTGTGAAAGCTTATGTGACATCGGAACGGATCATGCATTTGTTCCGATATATCTTGCTTTAAATAATATTGCACAAAAAATAATAGCCGCTGATGTGAAAAAAGGGCCTCTTTTGCAGGCTGAAAAAAACATTATGCGCTATAATCTTTCGGAAAGGATTATAACACGCCTTTCTGACGGGTTCTCAAATTTTGAATTTGGTGAGGTTGAAACTGCCGTGGCGGCAGGTATGGGCGGTGAAACCATTGCTCATATTCTCAATTGCGATAAGGGAATTAAAACATTTATTCTCCAGCCCCAGTCCATGTTTGCGTATCTCCGCACATTTTTATTTGAAAACGGGTACAAAATTGATTCCGAACAAATTTGTGAGGAAGGCAAAAAAATGTATGTAGCAATGGCTGTATCCCGCGGCAGAATGGATAAAATGAGCAGAGCAGAGCTGGAAATAGGCCCCTGTCTTATAAAAGAAAGGCCGCCGCTTTTTGAAAAATATGTATTGTACAGACTCCATGAAATAAACTGTGCCCTCCATAAAATGAAGGGCAGCTGCTCCTCCCCCAAGGCGGAGGAATATATGTATCTGAAAAACGAATATGAAAGGCTGTGCAGGTTATGATAAAGCTTTGTGAAATAACAAAAAAGCTTGAGGAGCGTTTTCCGCCCTTTTATGCCGAATCCTTTGACAATATAGGGCTTCTTGCAGGGAAAAGTGACAAAGCCGTAACAAAAGTGCTACTTTGCCTTGACTGTACTCCCATGGCGGTTGAAGAAGCAATAA
This sequence comes from Clostridia bacterium, assembly GCA_036307325.1. Lineage (GTDB taxonomy): Bacteria > Bacillota > Clostridia > UMGS1883 > UMGS1883 > UMGS1883. Next base: position 3,039 of record JAXJXW010000032.1, on the reverse strand, counting down.
AAAGCGGATGCGAATTTATAATCACCCACCATCCTCTTATTTTTTCGCCTCTTAAAGAGTTAAGCGATAAAACACAAAAGGGAGAAATGATAGTAAACGCCCTTGAAAACAATATATCCATATACAGTGCCCACACAAATCTTGACAGTGCGCCGGGCGGTCTTACAGACTTTGTGGCAGAAAAGCTGGGGCTTACCCCTGAAGGCAATCTTCAGGGAAACCTTGGGAGAATTTGTGCGGCACCTCCTTGTATGACGGCAAAGGAGCTTTGCGCCCTGATAAAAAAAGAATTTTCAATAAAGCACCTTTACTCCACATTTAAAGAGGATCGACCCCTTCGTAAAATAGCCGTTTGCAACGGCGGCGGCGGTGGCGAGCTCCTAGACTCCGTAAACTCCCTGGGAGCTGATGTTTATATTTCAGGCGATTTAAAGCACCACGAGATTTTGGAATTTCAAAACTCCCATAAGTGTGATTATATTGAAATAAGGCATTTCGACTGTGAAATTGTCGTAACAGAATTATTGAAAAAGGTATTGGGCGATTTATTCGGTTCAGAGCTTGAATGCATCATTTTCAAATCGGATTCACCGCTGATTGACACAGATGAATTATTGTGATAGAATGAAGCTTGAGCAGCCTGAGCGGTCGCGGCAGACATTTCGTCTGGTGAGGAAAGTCCGAGCTACGCAGGACAAGATGCCGGAGAAATCCCGGTGGAGGCGACTCTAAGGAAAGTGCAACAGAAATAAACCGCCGCTTTGCGGCAAGGGTGGAAAGGCGGGGTAAGAGCCCACCGACAAGGCGGTAACGCTTTGTGCCATGTAAACCCCATCTGTAGCAACGCCGACAGGATTGGCTTGTCCGGCCTATAATCCGAAAGGCGGCTTGAACCGTGCAGAGATGTGCGGTCTAGATAGATGACCGTTTCGGGGCAATAGCCCTATGACAGAACTCGGCTTACAGGGCTGCTCATTATATAAAAAAGAAGGGGCTATCTCACTTTTTTGTGAGATAGCCCCTTTCACTCCCGCTCGTTCGAATCCCTCCTATATGCAAAAAAACCCACACGGCAAAAGCGTCGTACACTTAAGGACAGTTTCCGAAAGGTACGAGCATTGCGGGCAAGAGAATAGGGGCTGTCTCACTAACAAAGTGAGATAGCCCTAAAAAATTGCACACAAAAAGCCGCTAAAGTATAGAAACTTAGCGGCTTTTGTGGTATAATTGATGTATGATGATAAAACAAACAAAAATACTAGTTGATTATACAGCAAAAACTAAAAATTTTCAACTGGTTTTCCCAATTAATTTTGAAATTAATATTCCGGCAGATGATTCGGTACGCTTGCTAAGCAATGTATTGGAGGAAATTGATTACACAGAGTTGTATGGAGCGTATTCTCGTAAAGAGAAAATTTGTGCAGTGTCACCGAAGAATCTTTTTAAAATCCTTGTGTATGCATATATGAACAATTTGTATTCATCAAGAGATATTGAGACTGCGTGCAAAAGGGACATAAACTTTATGTATCTTCTGGAAGGGGCAAAAGCACCTGACCATAATACAATAGCCAGATTCAGAAGCACAAGATTGAAAAATATCATTGATAATCTTTTTGGTCAAGTTGTCTTGCTGCTTAAAGACTATGGTGAGTTATCCTGTGAAAATCTTTTTGTTGATGGTACAAAGATGGAAGCAAATGCAAATAAATATACTTTTGTATGGAAGAAAACAATATTGAAAAACCAAGCAAAATTGCAAGATAAAATGCACAAAAAATTACCTGCTCTTCTTGATAAGTATGGGTTTAAAATGTATCTGGCAGAAGATATTAGAGCAAAAAGATTAAAGAAATTCATAGATAAACTTAATAAAATTAAATCAACAATATCTTTTGTATCGGGGATAGGCAAAAGAAAAACAGATTTTCAAAGAGACTACGAGTTTCTTTTAGATTGGTATGAACGTGAGAAAAAGTATGAATATTATCTCCGCAGAATGAAAGACAGAAACAGTCTTTCTAAAACAGATGAAAGTGCGACATTTATGCACCTTAAAGAAGATCATATGAGAAACTCACAGCTTAAGCCTGCATACAATGTTCAGATTGCAGTTGATGCAGAATATATCGTAGCAACAGATATATTCAATGATAGAACAGATGTAAATACATTCATACCTTTTATGGAGAAAATCAAGAATAACCTCGGCATTGAATATATGTATCCAACTGCCGATGCAGGATATGAAAGCGAAGAAAACTATACCTACTTTGAAAAGAACGGACAAAAGCCCTGCATTAAACCAGCCAACTATGAACAGACAAAGACAAGAAAATATAGAAATGACATAGGCAGAGCTGAGAATATGCAATACGATGAAAGCACAGATACATACACCTGTCATTACGGGAGAAAGCTTGTTAATGTCGGTGCGAGAAAATCTAAAACATCAAGTGGATATATATCTGAAAAAACAATGTACCAATGCGAAGGTTGCGGAGGTTGTCCACACAAAGCACAGTGCATAAAACATAATGCAAGATGCAATACACCGCTTGAAGAAAGAACCAAACGATTTGAATTATCTAAAGTATTTAAAAAGCAGAGAGAAGAAATGCTTGAAAGAATCAATACAGAGCAAGGAATACTGCTTAGGATAAATCGTTCAATACAGGTTGAAGGTGCATTTGGTGTTTTAAAAGAAGATATGGGATTTCGGAGATTTTTGACAAGAGGAACAGCCAATGTCAGAACAGAAATTACATTACTTTGTTTAGCATACAATATTCAAAAATTGCACAATAAGACGATATCCAACCGTCAGGGGCAATTTTTGCATGAGATAAAATCGGCGTAAAAAGAAAAAAGCAAAATTAAAAAGTTCGTAAAATGACGAGCTTCGTTTTGTGTACCCAAAATTCAGAAAAATTTTAAAAGTTATCCACATTTTGGGCAGAAAAAGAGGGCGATGCCTCAATTTAGTGAAAATTCACTTATTGAGACACGCCCTTTTTATTTTTTAGTGGGTAACAA
>JAXJXW010000031.1:0-5018 GCA_036307325.1 Clostridia bacterium | reverse complement strand
CCTATTTTCTTGCGGTCCAAACTATTTTAACATCACCTTTTTATTCAGGCTTAAATGAACTCTTCAGGGGTGCGGTGCGGTTAAACACAGTTGTGTTTTTACTGTCACGGGTGAAATAACCCATTCTTACAAACTGGAATTTTTCGCCGACTGCCGCTTCCTTAAGTGAAGGCTCTCCCTTCGCTTCGGGGAAGGTTATCAATGAATCGGGATTTAAAAATTCCTCAAAATTATCATCCTCAAGAAGTGTGGCAACATTTTCCTTGTTGAAAATATTGTCATACTGACGCACTTCAAAATCAACTGCCGTTTCACGACTTAACCAGTGAATATTACCCTTTACCTTTCTGCCGTCAACGGGGTTGCCGTTGCCCGTTTCAATATCAACGGAGCAGATAAGCTCGGTAACATTTCCGTTTTCATCATGTAAAACCTCATCACATTTCATGATATATGCGCCCAAAAGGCGAACCTCTCCACCGGGCTTAAGCCTTTTAAAGCCGGGAATGGGATTTTCCATGAAATCGCTTTTCTCTATATAAAGCTTATTTGTAAACGGAAGCTTTCTTGTGCCAAGCTCAGGCTTTTTTGGGTGATTGGGAAGCTCAAAATACTGCGTTTCACCGTCTTTAATATTTGAAATGGTAACCTTGAGAGGCTCAATAACTGCAATGCGGCGTTGTGCGTTTTCATTCAGCTCCTCACAAATGCAATATTCAAGAAGCCGAATATCCGCCATGCTATTTGCCTTTGCAACACCTGTGCGTTCTATAAAATCAAAGATTGCGGTGGGGGTATAGCCACGCCTTCTTAAACCCTGAAGGGTTGGCATACGGGGGTCATCCCAGCCGTCAACCGTGCCTGTTTCCACAAGCTTGCGGAGATAACGCTTGCTCATGACGGTATATGTCATATTAAGACGGGCAAATTCCCACTGATGGGGCTTATGCTCAAAGCCCACATTGTCCACCACCCAGTTATAAAGGGGTCTGTGGTTTTCAAATTCAATGGAGCAAAGGGAATGTGTAATCCCTTCAAGAGCGTCTTGAATAGGATGGGCAAAGTCATACATTGGGTAAATGCACCACTTATTCCCCTGCCTGTGATGGTTCATATGCAAAATGCGGTATATAACAGGGTCACGCATATTCATGTTGGGTGACGCCATATCTATTTTTGCCCGGAGTGTTCTTGAACCGTTTTCAAATTCGCCGTTTTTCATTCTTTCAAACAAATCAAGACTTTCTTCAATGCTTCTTTCTCTGTAAGGACTGGGAATGCCCGGCTCTGTAAGCGTACCGCGATATTTTGCCATTTCCTCCTGAGAAAGATCACAGACATATGCCTTCCCGTCACGAATAAGCTTGCAGGCAAATTCATAGCATTTGTCAAAGTAATCACTGCCGTAGAAAATGCCGCCCGTAGGGTCTGCGCCCAGCCAATGCAGGTCAGCTTCAATGGCCTTTACAAATTCATCATCTTCCTTAGACGGATTGGTATCGTCATAACGAAGATTGAAAAGACCGCCGTATTTCTTTGCAGTACTGTGATTTATCCATATAGCTTTGGCACTGCCTATATGAAGATAACCGTTAGGTTCGGGAGGAAAACGGGTGTGAACGCAATTTTCGCGTCCCTGCGCCAGGTCATCATCAATAATGTCGTGAATAAAGTTAGAATATCCTTCGTTCATGATAAACTCCGTTCCGCCGCAAATGCGGCAAAATTTTATATAAAAAGCAACGCATATTTTACTCAGCGATTTTCAATATCCGTATAATCTCTGCGTTTATATACATTTTTGTATGCAGGGCGTATAATTCTGTCCGAAACGGTGATTTCCTCAAGCCTGTGAGCGCACCAGCCCGCAATTCTGCTCATGGCAAACATGGGTGTATAAACCTCAGGAGGAATGTTCAGCATCTTATAAACAAAACCGCTGTAAAAGTCAACATTGATTGCAAGGTCCTTCGTTTTGCCCGTGATTTCTTCAAATAGCTCAATGGTATTTTTTGCAATCAGGTCATACATATGAAGCTCGTCCTCCATATGCTTTTCCTTTGCCAGCTCTCCTGCTCCTGCACGGAGCATTTGCGCACGGGGGTCGCTCTTTGTATAAACTGCGTGACCAATGCCGTAAACAAGACCGCTTTTGTCAAAGCCTTCCTTCTTAAGAAGCTTTATAACCTGCTCTCTTATTTGCGTTTCGTCTGTAATATCGGTGATATTTGCCTTGATATAGTCAATCATTGCCATAACCTTCGCATTTGCACCGCCATGCTTAGGCCCTTTAAGTGCGCCGATAGCGGCAGCTATGGCACTGTAAGTGTCCGTTCCCGAAGAGGATACAACATGGGTTGTAAATGTACTGTTATTACCGCCGCCATGCTCTGCATGAAGAATCAGGGCAAGGTCAACAAGCCTTGCTTCAGTTTCCGTAAATTCATTGTTAGAACGCATCATATAAAGAAAATTCTCAGCCGTTCCCATATTCTCACGGGGGGTGTGAAGTATAAGACTTTCACCGTCAAAATAATGGCGCTTAGTCTGGTAAGCATGGGCAATCATGGTTGGCATTCTTGCAATAAGCTCAAAGGACTGGCGTAAAACATTTTCAACCGTAATTTCGTCGGGATTAGGGTCATAGGAATAAGTAGCAAGCACGCTTCTTGCAAGCTTATTCATAATATTTTTACTGGGTGCCTTGAGAATCATATCCTCCGTAAAGTTACTGGGAAGCCTGCGCACTGACGCAAGGTATTCGCAGAATTTATCAAGCTGCTGCTGAGAGGGAAGGTTTCCGAACAATAAAAGATATGCCGTTTCCTCAAACCCAAATCTGTTTTCCTTTATACAGGCATCTACAATGCTTTTAACATCAATTCCCCTGTATCGAAGTACGCCATCGTCAGGCTGCTTTTCACCTTCGTTCACAACATAACCGTGAACCTCACCGACTTTAGTAAGTCCAACAAGTACACCGCTTCCGTTTGCATTTCTGAGACCGCGCTTGACACTATACATACCGTATAGCTCAGGGTCAATAGAATATACATCATGTGAGAGTGTGTAAAGCTCTTTAAATAAATTGTCGTTCCTTTCCATGTTATCATCCCCTGACAATTTTAATATTCCATAAATTATATCACAAATCAAATAATTTTTCAATATAAAGTTATATTTATGCAAAAAAAACATTATATTTAACAGAAGGGGTGTGGAAAAAAGGTGAAACATTTGGCAATTATGATAGTTTTCTTTGTTTTGGCGGCACTTATTATGCCACTTTGCGTTTTTTTTATTATAAATGAGGACAAACCGAAAACGGAAACAAGTGATAGCAGAACCATAAGCATATATTTTAAAGACGAAAATGCTGTTCGGCAGATGGATATTGAAGAATATCTGACAGGTGTTGTTGCCGCAGAGGTGCCTGCAAGCTTCGAAGAGGAAGCCATAAAGGCACAGGCAGTTGCAGCACGAAGCTACGCCGTTTACAGAGCGAAGGAGGTAAATCCCGATCACCCAAATGCGGCGGTATGCACCGACTATACCCATTGCAAAGCCTACAAAACTACGGAAAAAGCCCGTGAGGATTGGGGAGAAAAAGCCGAAGAGTATGAAAAGAAAATTCATGACGCCGTATATTCCACAAGGGGAGAGGTGCTTACATATGACGGTGATGTGGCTCTTACGGTTTTTCATTCTCAGTCCGCAGGGGGAAGAACGGAAAATTCCGCCGATGTGTGGGGCGGAAAGGTGCCGTATCTGGTAAGTGTGGAAAGCCACGGCGAAGAAAATGCACCCAATTTTTTTTCTTCAAAGGATATGACCTTTGAGGAATTTGTAAATGCCCTTCAAAAATCACGCCCCGGTGTTCAGATAAATTCATATAAGGACATTGGAAGCATAAATGTCAGTGACGGCGGTAATGTAAAAAGCATTGAAATAGGGGGAGAGGTATTTTCAGGCACGGAGATAAGGAGCATTTTCTCCTTAAGAAGCAGCTGCTTTAAAATTACTGCCGATGAAAACAATGTGCATTTTGATGTTACAGGCTATGGCCACGGAGTGGGAATGAGCCAGTACGGCGCAAACCAAATGGCAAAGGAGGGCTGCACCTACGAGCAAATACTTACCCATTATTATACGGGAACATGCCTTGACTATGTTTAAACATAAAAAAATTTGGGAAAGATATTGTAAGAAGGGAAGGGTGAAATTCATGAATATGAAAAAAATGCAAACAGCACTGTTTCTTCTTGCCGCAATATCGGTTTTTGCAATCAGCTTTTTTGTTGGGCGTGCATCTGCCCTCAAAGACCGTGAAAAAACGGGAAATGATGAAATTTATACGGGGATTGTTCCCATCCCCGAAGGCTTCAGGGAACGAATATATGAAACACCGGCAGCTGCAGGGGCAACGGGCGTTTTAAAAACAGAGCCTAATGCAGAGGAAGAAAACACCGCACAGGAGGAAATAGTTAAAATGGAATTTCCATGTGGTGAAACGGTACTTAACAAATATTCTCAAAGCGCAGTTTACAGTAAAACAATGGACGATTGGCGCGCGCATATAGGCATTGACTATGCCGCACAAACGGGGACAAGCGTGTGTGCAGCATATGAGGGCGTGGTTGAAAAAATATATGATGATGTTTTGTGGGGAAAATGTATTGAAATAAATCACGGTCAGTCCATTATAAGCGTTTACAGAAATTTAGGCTCAAAAATTTCCGTGAAAGAAGGAGACAGGGTTTCTGCGGGACAAGCTATTGCAACGGTGGGAAAATCTGCCGATATAGAAAGCAAGGAAACGGCACACCTGCATTTTGAAATATGGCAGGAAGGTATGCCCATAAACCCTGAATCATATGTTTATTAAAACGAAACAAAAAAGGCTTGTACCGCCGAAGAGTAAGACGGCGCGGAAAATGTTGTGTAAATAGTATAAAAACGAACCTCCTGGGTGAAAATTATGGTAGAAATAATTTTTATCAAGGAGGTTTTTCGACAAT
>JAXJXW010000030.1:0-5456 GCA_036307325.1 Clostridia bacterium | reverse complement strand
TCATTGTCGAAAAACCTCCTTGATAAAAATTATTTCTACCATAATTTTCACCCAGGAGGTTCGTTTTTATACTATTTACACAACATTTTCCGCGCCGTCATTGACAAAGAGCCTTACCTCAATCATTACTCTCGCAGTTCTTATTCCTGCTTTTGCGAACTGCTTTACTTTGCCTACACAGCCTACTTTATATAAATCCAATATCCCGGGATTTTCAATTTCTATATTCTTTTGTGTCACAAGAATAATTTCACGATCCGACTCCATTGCCTTCTCAATAGCCTTGATTGCTATAGAACGTGCAATATCAAAGCTGACGGTTGTGCCCGGAAAAACAACAAGCCCTCTTAGTGCCACTACCGGCAGTGTTTTTCTGTAATCAATATATTTTCTTCCTTTCAATCTTTATACCACAACAGAGCAATAAAATTCTTTTTTTACTCATACATTATATTATATAACATAATACCTTATTTTTCTCCCGTTTTTTTGATTTTTTATAAAAGTGCCATATTATGGTCAAAGCATAAAACACACCATTAAAAACAGGCACCTCACAGTGCCTGTTTGAGCTATTTTCTCAATTTAAATAATTTCACTCCATAGCCGTCAACATCAACAATACCGCTTTCCTGCTCTCCTGTTAACACATTTTCATATACTGTACCGGTTTTGAGCTTCACCTGTTTATCGGAGTAATTTTCAACAAATACATATTTATGCTCCCCATCCTCTCTTGAATGTGCAGAAACGAGGGGTGGCAGCTCGCCGTCAAAGCTTCTCTCGATTTTCAGTGAAGCTGCAAGCTCGCAATAGAAATCATTGCTGAAGTCACCCGTATCTCTGAAAGCAATATAATATGCATTGCCCTTGCCATAGGAGTTTTTCAGTAGTGCGGGGCAGCCTTTATAAAAATCATCGGTATATTCCGCAAGCACCTCTGCTCCCTGTGGGTGAACCACCTCGCAATAGTCAACCGCCCTATATTTCCTTCCGTCAGACAGTCTTACGGTATTATACTGACCGGGATACAGAGTATCTGTTTCCTCAGCCCACAGCCCGAAAACCTCCTTTAATTTTCCGCCCGGGAATCCACCCAGCCAGCAAAGGTCATTTTCATTCACAAGTCCGCTGATATATGTAAATACAAGAGTACCACCCTTTTCCACATATTCGGCTAACCGTTTAATCAGTCCCTCATCGGTCATATAGAGCATTGGAGCAATAATCAGCTTATATTTCGAAAAATCGGCTTCGGCGCCTATAATATCGGTATTTATGCCGTTTTTCCAGAATGGTGTATAATGAGCGTTAAGAGTTTCACGATATTTTTTCTCGTGCCTCTGAAAACCCTGACATTCATCAAGTGCCCAGGTTGACGGCCATTCATGTATAAACGCAACCTCGCTCTTAACTCTTGTTCCAACGACATCATCAAGCTTTTTCAATATATCTCCAAGCTCTGACACCTCTTTGAATACTCTTGTATTTTCATGCCCAACATGGTCAACAACCGCACCGTGAAACTTTTCACATGAGCCTCTGCTCTTTCTCCATTGAAAATACTGAACCGAATCGGAGCCATGCGCAATCGCTTGAATTGATGACAGGATATGCATACCCGGTCTTTTCAGCTTATTGTACGGTCTCCAATTGATACAGCTCGGTGTTGATTCCATCATCAGATAGGGTTTATCACCCTTCAAGCCTCTTGTCAGGTCATGGGACATTGCCGCAGTCGATGCAACATTCTGTTGATTGTCCCCGTGCCACAGAGGATAATTGTCCCAAGAAACCACATCAAGCTCCTTTGCAAGCACACGGCAATCAATTGCGGGACAAAATCCCATAAGATTTGTGGTAATCGGTATGTTCGGAGTTATCTCATGCAACGGCTTTGTTTCGCACCTGAAAAAATCAACGGTAATGTCCGTAACAAATCTTTTCCAGTCAAGGTCAAGCCCGTGAAAGTCCTGCATACCGATGGGCGACGGAGATTCAATCTCGTCAAAGCTGTTATATCTGTAACTCCAGAAGCGTGACCACCATTCATGATTAAGCTTATCAATGTCATTATTATATTTTTTTCTGAGCCAGCTTCTGAAATTCTCCTGACAAAGCTCACAATGACATTCTCCGCTTATCTCATTTGAGATGTGCCACAAACCTAATGCCGGGTGATTTTTATATCTTTCGGCAAGTTTTTTGTTCAACTCCGAAACCTTTTCACGATATATAGGTGATGACATACAATGATTATGACGGAAACCATGAAGTCTTCTTACTCTTTCCGGCGTTACCCTTAAAACCTCAGGATATTTTTTGCTCAGCCAAGCCGGTCTTGCACCGCTTGGTGTTGCAAGCACAGCCTTCATTCCGTTCTTGGCAAGCTTATCCATTATTGTGTCAAGGAAAGAAAAGTCATATTTTCCCTCCTCAGGCTCAAGCATCGACCATGCAAATATACCAACCGATGCGGAATTCATTCCGGCAAGCTTCATCAGCCGCATATCCTCGTCCCACACCTCAGGGGTTTCAATCCACTGCTCAGGATTATAATCACCACCGTGAATCATATGTCCGAAGGACGGAATAACCGAATTATATTTATCCATAGCTTCTCCTCCTATTTTTATTTATGCATTAACAAGCTTTTGCGTATCAAGAGCAATCATAAGCTCCTCATTTGTAGGAATAACAAGAGTTTTTACAGTTGCATCTGAAGCGCTGATGTCAACAGCTCTTATTCCGGCAACAACGAAATCAGCAGATTTTGCAATGCCGCCTCTATTGATAATGACTTCTTTTACTTGCTCTCGGATGTCCACCCACTCACCTTCTTTCAATCATAAAATTTGCGCACACAAAAAGCGTATATGTGTTCTAATATATTATAGTACGGAAAGAAAAAGATTGCAAGAAAAATTACGCACAAAATAAATGCGGCGGACATGGTTTAACCTCTCGTCGCTCAAATTGAACAGTATAAATTTTTGCGGTAAAATATTTGCATGTGCATACGCACGAATAAATATTAAGGAGGTCAAAACAATGACCAATTACCGCGAAATCCTAATTAAGCTATCTCTGTTTGCTACGCATATTTTTCTGAAAACAGATAATGAAAACTCTTGCGTTTTGCTTACAAACCGTGCGTTTCGTTTACAAAAGTTGCGTTTCACTTACAATTCGTGCGTTTGAGATTACAAACTTGCACTTCGTTTACAAAATGTGCATTTCATTTTACAAATGCGGCATCCCGTTTTACAATTCAGCCTTGATTTTTGCAAAACTATGGGTGCCTATAGTTGGATTGGTTTCGTATTTCCCTATTTTATAGTCAAAGTTGTCAACATCTTTAGAATTATTATCAACATTATTGACGAATGAAAAAATATTCTTAAAAAAATTATATATGCTCCTTGCAAAAGGCTTCAACAAGTAGTATACTACATCCAAGAGGTGGTTATAAAATGAAGAAAATTAAGTTATTGTTTCAGGGAGACAGCATAACTGACGCAGGGAGAAATCGCGAGGATATACATAATTTAGGATATGGATACCCCCGTTATGCAGCGGAAATGCTAAAAGACGCATACCCTGAAATTGAATTTGAATTTATCAATTTGGGAATAAGCGGAAACCAGACAAAAGATTTGGTTGAACGGTTGGATTCGGATTTTATAGACATCAATCCTGACATTGTTTCTATCCTTATAGGCATAAATGATGTATGGCACCATGCAGGAGATAGAAGCTGGGTACCAAACGAAATTTTTGAACAGCGTTATCGCACAGTTTTGTCGGCTATCAAGCAAAAGACAAATGCAAAAATTATGATTATGGAGCCGTTTCTTATCCCAATAGAGGACAAACTGTTTTTCAGAGAAGATTTAGCACCTAAAATTGAAATTATCAGAAAGCTTGCCCGTGAGTATGCAGATGTATATTTGCCCACAGATGGGCTGCTGCAGTCTGCCTTTATAGGTGATGATCCGCTTTCTTACTGCGCTGACGGAGTACATCCCACAGAAAAAGGCGCTTGTTATATAGGCAGTCTTTATGTGGATTATATCGCAAAAATTATTAACGAATAATATTAAATATATTGATATGCCTTTACTGGTGATTTTCATGAATTTACATTATTCATATCCTGTAAAAACAAGAACAGACCTTGAGATTTAATAATCTTAAGGTCTGTTTTTTATTCATTACGCACAGCTTCTAAAACCTCATGGTCTTCAATATCCCTCTCACATACATAAATCGAAATTTCTCCGACATCCTCCATCTTGCGTATGAACTCGATTCCCTCTTCATAGGGATTTAAACCATTCCATTGTAAGTTCTTCACATTCGGGGAGGCCTTCATGCCCAAATTCGGGATAAAACAAGACCTTTTTTTCCGATGTTATTTTATTAAATGCCGCAAACTGGGTAGACGGCGGGCAAACAATGTCCATAAGGCCGGTAAACATAAGCATTTTGCCCTTTATTCTGTTTGCCATGTTCTGAATATCAATATAGCCCAGCTTCATGAAGGTTTCATCTTCTTTTTCATGGCGTGGATCTGTATTCCTGAAGAATTCCTTTAATTCCGAATAGGCTCTTTCATCCATATCCATTTCCCACACACGCTTGTAATCTGAAAGGAACGGATAGCAGGCAGACGCCGCCTTTATCTGCGGACACAGTGACGCACAAACAAATGTAAGTGCACCGCCCTGAGAACCGCCCTTGGCAAAAAGTCTGTTTTCATCAACCTCGTCAAATTTCTCAACTATATTAACAATCTGTGCAACATCTAAAAATATTTTGGTAAAAAGCAAATCCCGTGGAGAGTCTGACTCCAGGCCTCTGATTATGTGGCCGTGAAGAGTGTTTCCCTTAACGCAACTGCAGTCCTCTGATGTTCCGCCCTGACCGCGGCAGTCCAATGCGGCAACACAATAGCCCTGGCTTGCATATTCCAACAGATATGTCCAACCTCCCGATACACCGCCATAACCATGAAACATAAATACGGCAGGGCAATTTTTTGCGCCCTGGGGGCGCATATATTTAGCATGGATTCTCGCATTGTCAACACCTGTAAAATACATATCGTATGCGTCAACTCCGATGAAATTCCACTTGCACGGAACAAGCTCAAGTGACGGGTCAATTTTTTTCATTTCTTCAATAGAGGTGTCCCAAAACTCGTCAAAGTCATCGGGCTTGGGGCTGATTCCGTTATATTTCAATAATTCTTCCGGTTTAAGATCTACCTGCATAATATCGCAACCTTTCATTTGTTATGCCCCCATTATAGCATACGGCAATCAATTGTCAATAGAAAATAATTTGTTGTGATACAATTGATGGGTGACAAATAAAAAAGAAAATAGACTCCAAATATGATATAATGTTTAACGACCAAATAAAACATGGTATCAAAGGAGCTATTTTCTTAT
>JAXJXW010000029.1:0-24369 GCA_036307325.1 Clostridia bacterium | reverse complement strand
TCATTGTCGAAAAACCTCCTTGATAAAAATTATTTCTACCATAATTTTCACCCAGGAGGTTCGTTTTTATACTATTTACACAACATTTTCCGCGCCGTCGGGATTTGTAGTAGATAATAATTATCTCTTACTAAACTGCGGTGCACGACGAGCTGCCTTCAAGCCGTACTTCTTTCTCTCCTTCATTCTTGAGTCTCTTGTCAAGAAGCCTGCAGCCTTAAGGTCTGCACGATAAGCCTCTGCATCAACCTCAAGCAAAGCTCTTGAGATACCGTGACGGATAGCACCGGCCTGACCTGTGAAGCCGCCGCCTTCAACCTTAACGATAACATCAAACTTATCAAGAGTCTTTGTAAGAACTAACGGCTGACGAACGATAAGCTTTAGTGTTTCAAGACTAAAGTACTCGTCAATAGTTCTTCCGTCCATCGACGGTGCTGTTGCAACTATTATGTATGGCGCCTTTCGGCTACTTTACTTATTGCCTATATCATTAATCACTTCCGAGCAGACACCTATAATGATGTCACAGTTGCTATCATAATGCATTATAATATCTCCAACTGCTTTTTCGTCCAACTCCTGTTATGGCAAGGTTTTTCATTACTATTATTCACAACATATTTTGTGGAAATCAGCAGTTCCGATTATCCGTTATCCACAGTTCCAAATAGACAGCAACCCATATCCCTATATATTTTTATTCTGTCATACAGAAATTTTTCATCAACCTGAAAATATTCTGCCATACAACTGATACAAGCAAACTCCTGTGCCGTGCGCATTATGAGTTTCTTATAGAGTGATTTCTCGTCTTGAATCAATTTTCTTCCGCATTTTATACAGTAATCATTCATATTTAACAAGCTTCCCTCTGAACACTGCACACGCATGTGCCTTTAAATTGACAGTTACAAATTCCTTCATCAGGCCGATGTCCTTATGATTTATTACATCACGCATTTCAAATCCGTACCCGCAGCCGAGAGGTAAGCCGATATCCCAAAATTTTATATTAAGCGAATTTGTAATTGTGCAGTCATTATCTGAAAAGTTAAATAACCCAAATGCATAATCACCGTTTGAGAGCACCTTGGCAATACCGTAATAATCTTCGTCCTTGTGGATTTTCCATGCATAACCCTGTCTGCCTTCAATATCCTGGTTTATATCTATAAGCTCTTTATTCATTAGAATGTTTTTCGTTGCTTCATTCATATCCCTGATATCACAGCTTATCATAAGCGGAGAAGACATAAGTGACCACAGTGCAAAATTAGTTTGGTACTCATCATAGGTACAGCCGTTCATTCCTATAGAACCTTTTCCGTTCAGACCAACTATAAGCATATCCAAATCGTTATAGCTGAATGGTGCATTATGCGTTGAATACTCAAACTGACTCATTGCAATATCGCGCATAGACACCCAGTTATCTTGAATATCGGCTGTTGAACGCCACATATTTGTGCCCGAATTACGCGCCCAGTCATGAGTTCCGTATTCACCCCAGCTGCATGCCGAAAATAGAATTTCCCTGCCACAGTTTCTGAGCGCCATTGCCATGCGTCTGTAAAGAAGGTGATCCTCCATACCGTCCGGCTTTTGGCAGTTGTCATATTTAAGAAAATCCACGCCCCATTTTGCAAAAGTTTCGGCGTCTGTGAATTCATGCTGGAAGCTTCCCGGACGCGAGCCACATGTAAGCGTACCGGCGCAGGAATAAAGTCCGAATTTCAAGCCCTTTGAATGAACATATTCTATAAGGCTCTCTATACCGCTTGGGAATTTCTGCGGGTCTGCATACATCCTGCCCTCGCTGTCGCGTTCGGGTGCCATCCAAAAATCGTCCAGCACAAGATATTCATATCCCAAATCACGCAATCCCGAAGACACCATTTTGTCCGCTATTTCCTTGATTAGATCTTCATTGATGTTAATTCCAAAACAGTTCCATGTGTTAAATCCCATAGGTGGTCTTTGTGCTATCATTTTTTCTCCTTTTTCTTTTATTATCTTAATTTAAACAGTGCAAAACTACAAACATATAGAGTCTATGCGTTTTTACGAATGTGTCAAATCCGTTTTATCATTATAAATTAGTTAAAATGAATAGAAAAAACCACTCAAATTTGGATAATGTAGTTACAATAACAATCTCAAAGTAGAGTGGTTTTTCGGGGTTTGTAATTCTAATTGTAATTTTATCTCTTTGAGAACTGGGGTGCACGACGAGCTGCCTTGAGACCATACTTCTTTCTTTCCTTCATACGAGGATCGCGAGTAAGGAATCCTGCCTGCTTAAGAATCGGACGGTAAGCTTCTTCGTCAACCTTAAGAAGTGCTCTTGCAACACCGTGACGAATAGCACCTGCCTGACCTGTAAAACCGCCGCCCTGAACATTACAGATTACATCATACTTGCCCTCTGTCTTTGTAGCAACAAGGGGCTGACGGATAATAACCTTAAGTGTTTCAAGACCGAAATAATCGTCAAGAGTTCTCTTGTTAATCGTAATTTCACCTTTACCGGGAACAAGGCGAACACGAGCAACTGATTTCTTTCTTCTTCCTGTACCGAAAAACTGTGTAATTGCCATTTAATTCACCCTCCCTTATTTAATGTCGCGTGACCAAACCTCAGGCTGCTGTGCCTGGTGATTGTGCTCACTGCCCTTATAAACTCTGAGTCTTGTAAGAGCGCTTCTGCCGATTGTTGTATCGGGAAGCATACCCTTTACAGCAAGATACATAGCTCTGTCAGAACGAGTTTCCATCATTCTCTTAGCTGTTACTGCCTTAAGGTTGCCAATCCAACCTGTGTGATGATAATAAACCTTCTGATTAAGCTTGTTACCTGTAAATACTGCCTTATCACAGTTAAGAATGATTACATGATCTCCGCAATCAACATGGGGAGTATAGGTTGCCTTTTCCTTACCGCGAAGAATGCTTGCAGCAGCTGCAGCAACTCTGCCCACGCTCTTTCCGGAAGCATCGATGATGTACCATTTTCTCTGAACCTGACCGGCTTTTTCCATATAGGACTTCATACGAGATCTACCTCCATAATAATTCTTTCTTTTCAGCAAGAGTAATTTTAATACATGCGGCACATTTTGTCAACACTTTTTTGCAATTATTTTAATTTACAATTACGGTTCTCTTGTTTTCTCTTGTTTTCTCTTAATTTCTCTTGTTTTCTCACTTTCTATTTTTAAAAAATTTCTTGATTTACCCACTGTTTTAATGTATAATGCGCTATGAGGTGTTTACTATGCAAAAACTCTTAAGCTATGTGCGCCGTGCCGTTGACGATTACCAAATGATAAATGAAAACGACCATATAACCGTTGGCGTATCGGGAGGAAAGGACAGTCTTGCACTTTTACTTGCCCTTGCAAAGCTTCGCAGCTTTTATCCAAAGCCCTTCACTCTTTCGGCAATTACACTTTCAATGGGTTACCCCGAAATGAATTTTGACGGTGTACGAGACCTTTGTGATAGCCTTGGCGTTGAATATATTTTAAAGGAAACAAATATTGCTGAAATTCTTTTTGATATAAGAAAGGAAACAAACCCCTGCTCCCTTTGCGCCAAAATGCGTAGAGGTGCGCTCCATGAGGCAGCAATAGAGGTGGGCAGTCATAAGGTGGCACTGGGGCATCACTATGATGATGTTCTTGAAACCTTTATGCTTTGCTTAATATATGAGGGGCGTGTTAACTGTTTTTCCCCGGTGACCTACCTTGACAGGAAGGATATTACACTTATAAGGCCGCTTTTATATACACCTGAGGCCTATGTTAAAGGAATAGCACGCCGCTATGATTTGCCTGTGGTGCATAATGCCTGCCCCGCCGATAAGCATACAAAAAGAGAGTATGTGAAAAATATTATAAGTCAGCTTGAGCATGAAAATCCCGGATTCAGAACAAGACTTTTCACCGCTATTGAAGGATCTCACGCAGGCGGCTTCGGAATTTTTCCATTAGATATTGACAAATCCGGTAAATAGTGTTAAGCTATATTAGCACTCACCGATAGAGAGTGCTAATATGTAATTTTGAAAGGAAGTTTTGTCATGGCAAAAAAGCAGTTTAAGGCAGAGTCAAAAAGGCTGCTGGATATGATGATAAATTCTATCTATACGCACAAGGAAATTTTCCTTCGCGAAATTATTTCCAACTCCTCTGACGCTCTGGATAAGCTTTGCTACAAGGCACTTACGGAGGACGGCGTTGATGCAAGGCGTGAGGATTTATTCATTAAGGTTAGCATTGACAAGGAAAACAGAACCATCAAGGTAAGCGACAACGGTATAGGCATGACCGCCGAGGAGCTTGAAAAAAATCTTGGTGTAATTGCAAACAGCGGTTCTCTCCATTTTAAGGCCGATATGGAAAAGAAGGAAGATATTGACATTATCGGTCAGTTTGGCGTTGGATTTTACAGTGCATTCATGGTTGCCGAAAAGGTTACTGTTATTACGAAGGCTTATTCCGGCGATCAGGCGTATGAATGGGAGTCTGACGGCACTGACGGCTACACCATAAAGGAAACGGCTAAGGAGGGCAGAGGCACAGATATATATATGAAGCTTAAGCCCGACAGTGAGGATGAAACCTATAGTGAATTTCTTGAGGTTTATACACTCAGAAGCCTTATTAAAAAATATTCGGACTATATCCGTTATCCTATTAAGATGGATATTGAAAAGTCACGCAAGGTTGATAAGCCCGATTCCGATAAGAGCGAATATGAAACATATATAGAGGAAGAAACCATCAACAGTATGGTTCCCGTTTGGCAGCGTGGGAAGGATGAAGTTTCCGAAGAAGAGCTGAACAGATTTTATAAAGAAAAATACTACGACACAAAGGACCCTGCGCTTACAATCCGTGCAGATGTGGAAGGCAGTTTTTCTTATAAAGCCCTTTTGTTCGTTCCCTCTTCAACCCCCATGGGGTATTATACTAAGGAATATAAAAAGGGGCTTGAGCTTTATAGCTCCGGCGTTATGATTATGGAAAACTGCGAGGATATTATTCCTGAGCATTTCCGTTTTGTAAAGGGTGTTGTTGACTCCCAGGATCTTTCGCTTAATATTTCAAGAGAGATTCTTCAGCACGACAGGCAGCTTCGGGCTATCTGCAATAACATTGAAAAGAAGATTAAGCAGGAGCTTAAGAAGCTTCTTGATAATGATCCCCAAAGCTATGAAAAATTCTGGAATAGCTTCGGGCTTCAGCTTAAATACGGCATTGTTGCCGACTACGGCGCACACAGAGACCTTTTGAAGGACCTTTTGCTCTACTATTCATCAGGGGAAAAGAAGCTTTTAACTCTTGAAAGATATGTTGAAACAATGCCTGAGGACCAAAAGTTTATTTACTATGCCTGCGGTGAATCGGTTGCAAAGATAGACAACCTTCCGCAAACGGAGCAAATAAAGGAAAAAGGCTATTCAATTTTGTATATGACAGATGAGGTTGACGAATTTGTTATAAATATGCTTGGCGAGATTGACGGAAAGAAGTTTAAATCGGTCAACGACAAGGATTTGGGAATTGAAAGCGATGATGAAAAGAAGGATACCGAGGATAAGCAGGAAGAAAACAAGGTAATGCTTGATTATATCCGTGACTGCCTTGGGGGCAAGGTCAGCGAGGTAAGGCTTTCTCATAAGCTTAAGAGCCACCCCGTTTGCCTCAGCACCGACGGGGAAATCAGCCTTGAAATGGAAAAATATTTTCAGACTGTTCCCGGTGACCACCCGGAAATCAAGGCTCAGAGAGTTCTTGAAATCAACCCGACACACAAGGCCTTCTATATGCTTTGCGATACATGGCAGCTTGACAAGGACAAATGTGCAAAGCTGGGCGAGCTGTTATACAACCAGGCGCTTTTAATTGCAGATATTTCTATTGATGACCCTGCAAGATATACAGATCTTTTCTGGGAGCTTATTTAAAAAATGAAGGGAGTTTGAATCCATGCCTCTGAGTGAAGCACGCAAGCGTGCAAATGCGAAATACAATCTTAAAGCCTATGACAGAGTTGAGCTTAAAGTTAAAAAGGGCGAGAAGGAGAAAATCCGCCTTTTTGCCGAGCAAAACGGGGAAAGTCTTAATGCCTTTATAAACCGTGCTATCAGTGAGGCAATGGGTGAACGCCCCAGAAAATCGGAAGCACCGATGCCCGTGAAGAAAAAAGAAATATCGGTGGAATTGCTTTAAGAAATCAATAAAAGAGGCTTTGAAAAACGATAAAAATCGTTTTTCAAAGCCTCTTTTAATATTCAATTATTTTATCCATGGGGACATCTTTTTCATCGTAGGGTATTTCATCAAAAACAAGCTCTTTATGGGAAAGGGCAATTTTATACGGGCTTATATCAGAAAGGAATCTATCGTAAAAGCCTTTGCCAAAGCCAAGTCTGTGTCCGCTTTTGTCAAACGCCACGCCAGGCATTATAACGGCATCTATCAGTTTTTTATCAAATGCTTCACTGCTCCTTGGCTCAAATATTCCGAACATTCCCTTTTCAAGCTCCTCAAACGAGGAAAGCTTGACGCATATCATCTCTCCGTCTTTATTGAGGCATTTGGGAACAACAACTGTTTTTTCCTTTAAAAGCTCTTTTATAAGAGAGTGAGTGCCAACTTCGTTAAACGCCGAAACATAGCAGAAAATTACATCTGCTTTTTTAAATTCATCAATTTGAGTAAAATCCTCCCATGAAGCCTGTTTATACGCTAAATTTTTTCGCATATTAAGGCAGTAAACTCTGAGCGCTGCCTTGTCATTACTTTGCATTTGCGCGTATTTCATCAATAGCCTCCTTATAGGAGTTTGCCCCGTAAATAGCACTTCCTGCTACCAATATATCAACGCCCGCCTGTGCGGCTTCTTTTGCCGTTTCCTTATTTATTCCCCCGTCTATTTCTATCATAATATCCTTACCGCCGTTCATATTCCTTATTTCCCGCACCTTGTGGAGAACCTCTGCCATAAACTTCTGTCCGCCGAAGCCCGGCACAACACTCATAACAAGAATCATATCGGCTTTACCCAGAATTCCTTCCACTGAGCTTGCAGGTGTTGCAGGGTTTATTGCAACAGCGGCGTTAACGCCGTAGGAGTGAATTTTATCCATCATTGCGGAAAGGTCGTTCACGCATTCTGCGTGAACCGTTATTAAATCAGCCCCTGCCTTTACAAAGGGTTCAATAAACATATCAGGGTTCTGAACCATAAGGTGGCAGTCAAAGAAAAGCTTTGACCCCTTGCGAACAGACTTTACAACTCCGGGGCCGATGCTTATGTTCGGAACAAAGTTCCCGTCCATAACATCAACATGGAGAAGGTCTGCCCCTGCCTTTTCAACGGCTGCAATTTCTTCATTAAGCTTTCCGAAATCTGCGGAAAGTATTGACGGCGCAATTTTAATCATTGGTGAACATCCTTCCTCTGCCAATCTTTTATCTCAATCAGCTTATTATATAAAATTTTATAGTTTTCCAGCCTGCTTTCGGCGATTTCACCCTGTCTGCATGCCTCCGCAACAACACAGCCCGGTTCACTGCGGTGGGTGCAGGTTCTGAATTTGCATTCCCCTTGGCGCTTTCTTATTTCAGGGAAATACTGCCACAGATCACAGGCGAAAAGCTCATCTGCATCAAAGCGCGAAAATCCCGGAGTATCAAATACAAATCCGCCGCAGGTACTGATAAGCTCCACATGGCGAGTGGTATGCCTGCCTCGCTTTAAACGGCTCACATCACCAATTTTTACATCAAGTCCTGTCAGGCTTTTTATTATGCTGGACTTGCCCACACCGGAAAGCCCTGCAAAGGCAACGGTTTTTCCGCAAATTACGCTCCCGATTTCGTCAATGCCATCATTTTCCGCAGCACATACCGTCAGTATCTTATATCCGGCTTTCTGATAAATTTGTGTAAAGGCTTCCACCTCTTCTTTATCAGCCAGGTCGGTTTTATTAAGGCAAATTATGCATTCTATACCCTTGCTTTCCGCCGTAACCAGAAGCTTATCGGTAAGCAAAAGGTCGGGCATGGGGGAGCGTGCCGCAGATACCAGAATTATTGAGTCAATATTTGCAACCTCAGGCCTGATAAGGAAATTTTTGCGTTTATGAATTTCACAAATGCTTCCTGCCCCGTCTTCATTTATGAGCACTGTGACCTTGTCGCCCACAATGGGGGAAAGCTCCTTATTCCTGAATTTTCCCTGTGCATGGCATTCAATAATCTTTCCGCCGCAATTCACATAGTAAAATCCGCCGATACCTTTTGTAATTATGCCGTTTTCACGCATTTCTTCCAAAATCAATATTTTACCTCTTTCGTTGTTGTATATACACCGTCATAGTAAACATCAAGGCTTACGGACTCGGTAATTTCAATGGAAATATTTGCAGTTCCGCTTGATGTTGGGAAATCCTTTTCATAGAAGGTCTGTCCGTCAAGAACAAGACGGATATTTACCTTTTCCCTGTCCTTCGGCAAATTCCCAAGGGTAAGAGTATGGGTTTTCTTCACGGGTTTATCATTTTTATTGCTGCCTGTTCCTTCATTGGAACCGGACTCTGTTTCCCCGCTTGAAACATACAGGTCAATTGCACTGCCCACGGGAACCGTTTCAAAGGAATCCTTGCTCTGCTTGAAAATTTTTCCCTTGGCGTATTTTGAATTTGCGCTTTCACGCACTATTCCAACCTTAAGATTATTTCTTTCTATTATCACAATGGCCTCATCGAGGGTTTTGCCAACAACCTCGGGAACAACGGTGTTTTTAGTTCCTGCGGAAACATAAAGGGTAATTTCATCGCCTTCGGCAAGCTCTGTTCCCTCGGCAGGAATTTGCTTAACAATAATTCCTTCTGTGTAAGTGTCACTGTCAGTTTCTTTCTTTATAACCTTTATACCAAGCGCAGTAAGCTCCTTTTCTATTTTGTTAAAATCTTCCCCGGTATAATCCTCCAGTTGTGCCGCAATTTCCCCAAGGCTTATTACAACCTTGATTTCACGGGAGCGTTTTACCTTGCTTCCCCCTTCGGGAATCTGGCTTATGATTGTGTCCTTATCCTCACTGCTGTGCTCTGTACGGTCTACCGTAACCGTAAACACCACATCACCCTTGCCCGCATTTTCAGCCTCAAGGGCAGCCTCCTTATAGGTCATGCCCGTAAGGACGGGAACCTCTGTTTCACTTCCCGTTCTTATAAAGAAAAGTGAAATTCCAGCAAAAAATACCACAATGAGAACTGCCGAAAGAATTGAAGCAAACGCAACAAGGCCTTTATTTATCTTCTTCTTTTTCTTAGCGTTTGACTTTTTTACCTGCCTGTGGCGGTTTTCCGAAGCCTCATCATCTTTTTCTTTACCGCTTGAGGCGTTAAGCATTGAAATTTTTATATCCGGGTGCTGATATACCTCAACCAAATCTTCAAGAATCTGTGTGGCATTGTCATAACGAAGGCGCGGCTCCTTCATCATGGCACGCATTATTATTGCCTCTATGCCACGGGGAATAGTCTCATTGATTTTGCAGGGTGCAACAGGCTCATCATGGAGGTGCTGCATAATTACATTAAGGCTTTCCTCTGCATCAAAGGGAAGACGCCCCGTAAACATTTCGTACATTACAACGCCCAGGGAATATATATCGCTTCTGTTATCCGTATATGTTCCGTGAGCCTGCTCAGGGGAAAGATAGTGCGCACTTCCCACGGCACTTGTAAGCGAGGTTGTCATTGTGGAATGATTGGCAGCCCGTGCAATTCCGAAATCGGCAACCTTTAGCTTATTGCCCTCGGCAATTATAATATTCTGAGGCTTTATGTCACGGTGAACAACATGCTTTGAATGGGCATGCTCCAGCGCACGGCAAATCTGCATGGAAAAATTTGCCGCTTCTCTCCAGGAAAGTCTGCCGCCCTTCTCTATCATATACTGCTTAAGGGTCTGCCCTTCAAGAAGCTCCATAACAATATAGTGAAGTCCGTCCTCATCACCCACATCATACACCTGAACAATGTTCTGATGGGAAAGGCTTGCCGCCGCCTGGGATTCAACCTTAAATCTGCGGATAAATTCTTCATTTTCCTTGAATTCCTCACGCAAAATTTTTATAGCAACAAAACGGTTCAGCATATTGTCCTTAGCTTTATATACTATTGCCATTCCGCCTGCACCCACGCGGCAAATAATTTCATATCTGTTACCCAAAACTTTTCCTTCCATTTTTAAGCCTCCTCAAGCTCATCTTTGCAATTATCTAAAACAATTACAGAGATGTTGTCAATTCCGCCGGCGTAATTTGCCGATTCTATCAGCTTTTCAGCTGCCGTTTCCGGATTATCTGCGGATTTAATTATGGAATAAATTTCTTCATCTGTTACCATATTTGAAAGACCGTCACTGCATAAAACCATAACCTCATTTTCTGAAAATGATGTAACATAGGTGTCGGGTTCCACATAGGGGCGTGTACCCACGGCACGGGTTATTATGTTCCTTTGAGGGTGGTTTCGTGCCTCCTCTCGTGTTATGGTGCCTGCCAGAACCATTTCTTCAACAAGGCTGTGATCCCGTGTTACCTGAGTTATTTTATCCTTGCCTCCGATTTTGTAAACTCTGGAATCTCCCACATGGGCAATATAGGCGTTTTTGAAGTTCACCACGCACACTTCAAGAGTTGTACCCATGCCCTGAAGAGCTTTGTTCTTTGACGCCATATCAAGAAGCTTGACATTGGCATTGGAAATAGCGGTGCGGATGCATTCAAAAATCTGCACGGGAAGCATTTCCTTTTTCAAATGCTCATTCAAATAACAACGCACGGTATCTACCGCCGTTTTGCTGGCTACTTCTCCGCCGTTGTGCCCGCCCATTCCGTCTGCCAGAAGAAGAATCACCATGTCCTCAACAATTTGGCAAGCAACATAATCTTCATTTATTTTACGGTGTTTGCCGCAATCTGTCTTTGCAATAACACGCAAGGATAACCACCTCCTACAGCTCATTGTTGCGAAGCTGACCGCATGATGCATTTATATCAGGGCCAAGCTCTCTCCTAAGGGTTGCGTTTATGCCTTTTTTCCTAAGTTCATTTATGAAATCAACTGTTTCTTTCCGTGTTGTCCGAATATTGATTTCCCGTTCTTTAACGGGATTTACTTCTATTATATTAACATGGCAGTTCATGCCGCCGATAAGGCCTGCAAGCAGCCGTGCATCTTCAAGAGAGGCGTTTTTCCCTTTCACAAGGGCATATTCAAAGGTTATCCGCCTGTGAGTTTTTTCAAAGTAAACACTGCATGCATCAAGAAGCCTTTTTAAAGATACCGCCTTTGCAACAGGCATTATTTGCCTGCGCTTTTCATCGGTAGGCGCATGAAGCGAAATTGCAAGATTTATGGGCAGATTTTCTTCTGCCAGCTTTTCTATTTTATCCGCAAGACCGCAGGTGGATAGAGTTATATGGCGCACGCCTAAATTAACTCCGTCTTCACTGCTTACATTTCTAATAAATCTGACCACATTATCGTAGTTATCAAGGGGTTCGCCTATACCCATAATAACAACGCTTGAAATTCTTTCTCCCAAATCCTTTTGGGCACGAATAATCTGCCCTTCCATTTCAAAGGGGGTAAGGCTTCGCACCAGTCCTTTCAGTGTAGAGGCACAGAAGCTACACCCCATTTTGCACCCTACCTGGCTTGAAACGCAGATACTTTTTCCGTGATGATAATCCATAACCACCGTTTCAATAATATTCCCGTCATCAAGCTCCATCAGATATTTAACGGTTTTGTCAACCTTGGAAACATATTTTTTATATATCTTGGGAAGAAAAATCGTATAATTTTCCGAAAGCTTCTCTCCCAGAGCTTTTGAGATATTTGTCATCTCAGAAGCTTCTTCAATGCCTGCATGAACCCATTTATAAATTTGTTTTGCACGAAAAGAGCTTTCTCCTATTGAAACAAGATATTCTCTTAACTCCTCCTGCGTAAAATCTCCCAGATTCAATGTGCTACTTCCTTTCCATGGGTGCTATAAAAAATCCGTCTGTATTATCTGTGTTAGGTAAAAGCTGCCTCCCGAAAGGGGCAAAATCATCATCTATCTTAAAATCTGCATTTTCCTTAAGAAATTTCTCGATGTTTTTTTCGTTTTCCTCTGTATTTATTGTACAGGTTGAATAAACAAGCCTGCCGCCTTTTTTTACATATGCGGCTGCGTTTTTCAAAATCTGATACTGAATTTCTGTCAGCTCTTTCAGTTCCTCCGGTGTTTTTGTCCATTTAATATCGGGCTTTCTTCTTAAAATTCCAAGACCCGAACAGGGAACATCTGCCAGCACGCCGTCAAAGGCCTCATTAAAGCTTTCATTAAAAACCATTGCGTCATTTTGTACCACCGTTGTATTGGTAATGCCAAGCCTTTTCAAATTAGCTTCAATAAGAGGCAGCTTGTGACTATGTATGTCACAGGAAACCACAGACTGACAAAGAGCCGCCATATAGGTAGTTTTACCCCCTGGTGCCGCACAAAGGTCAAGCGCCCTATGGCTTTTTTTCAGCTTAAGTGCCTCAACTGCCCGTTGTGAACCAAGGTCCTGAACAGTGACGCACCCCTCCTTAAATTCCCGTGTGTTTTCGCCGCTGCCCGTGCCCTTATAAGCATACGCCAGCTTTTCCGAGTCAAGCTTAAGGAAATCCTCTCCCGGCAAGCACCCTTTTACGGGATTAAGTCTTACTATAACCTGAGGCGTACTGTTAAGAGCACTCAGAAGCTCCTCCCCGTAGCCCTGACTTAAAAAGTGATGAACCATCCAGCGGGGAAAGGAATATTTGACCGAAAAATAATTTTCCCTGTCCTTTTCATCAGGCAAAAAATCAGGGGATGATGAAACCTTCCTCAGCACGGCATTTACAAAGCCTGCCGACGCACCGTGACCGTATTGGCGGCTTAGCTTGACGCACTCGTTAACGGTGGCACTCTCGGGAATCCTGTCAAGGAATTTAATGGAATATACGCCAATGCGCAATATATTGTGAATCCAAACGGAAAGCTTTTTAAGCTTTACCGATGAAAGATTCGCTATGATGTTATCTATATAAAGTAAATTTTTTGTTACGCCGAATGCAAGCGTTGTTGCCAGAGCGCAATCTCTGGGGTCCTCTACATCTGCCAGAATTGACCGCAGTGCAATGTTCAGATACGCACCGTCCTTAAAGGTGGCAACAAGTGCCTTCAGTGCCGCCTCACGCGGCTTTGAAAGCCCTGCCATCAGTCATCACGCCTTCTGCCGCCTGCAATCAGAATAAATCTTAAAAGGTTTGCTACCGAAACTGCGGCGGCGGCAACATATGTCATTGCTGCTGCGCCAAGCACCTTTTTGACGGCAGGTACTTCATCGGACTCAAGATACATCCCTTCTTCAAGTATTCTTATTGCTCTGCCCGAAGCATTAAATTCAACAGGCAGGGTAACAAGCTGGAAAAGCACGGCAAAGGAGAAGAACCAAATGCCTACATTTAATAAAATATCGCTGAAGCTGCTTGAAAGCAAAAGCCCAATAAGGATAAGGTACGGACCTGCCATTGAGCCTATGTTTGCCACAGGCACCAAGGCGTTTCTCAATTTTATGGGCGCATATCCCACTGCATGCTGAACGGCATGACCTGCCTCATGAGCTGCTACGCCCACCGCCGCAACAGAGCTTGAACTGTAAACCGACTGAGAGAGGCGTATAACATTACTGCGAGGGTCATAGTGGTCTGTAAGATTTCCCGCAACCATTTCAATCCTCACATTATGAAGGCCGTTGGCATCAAGAATTCTTCTTGCCGCCTGCTCTGCGGTAATTCCTCTTGCGGTGGATTTTTTTGAATATTTATTAAAGGTTGAATTTACATTCAATGAAGCGATAACGGAAATAAGTGCGGCAATAAGCACAAGCATATATCCGCTTCCGCCGAAATAATAACCATAAGGATAAAACATATCTGGTCTCCTTTCCGGATAACTAACAGGGCTTTTTGCCCAGAATTGTTCCTTTTTCTATATTATGCCCCCGAAGATACTCTTCAACAGACATTTTGTTTTTTCCTTCAAGCTTTATATTTTTTATGAGAACGGCTCCGTCTCCGCAGGAAATTACAAGCCCGTTTTTGTCAGCGGAAAGCACCTCTCCGCAATTTGCAGAGTGTTGCTCCGCCTTATATGCAAAGTCAATAACAAACCGCTTTTCCCCAATATAACTGTATGCCATCGGCCACGGATTAAGACCCCGCACCTTATTTACAATTGTTTGGGCATCTTCACTCCAATCAACTTCCCCCTCTTGCTTTGTAAGCTGAGCAGCATAGGTTGAAAGAGAGTCCTCCTGCTTTATGGGGTTAAGTGTACCCTGCGTAAGTGCTTCAAGAGTTTTAAGAAGAACTCTTCCTCCTGCGGCGGCGAGAATATCGTGAAGCTCCCCTGCCGTTGTATTTTCGGATATGGGAACCTCCTCCTTTAAAAGCATATCGCCCGTATCAAGACCCTTTTCCATGTACATGCTTGTTACACCGCTTACCGTTTCCCCATTCATCACGGCACGCTGAATCGGCGCGGCACCGCGGTATTTCGGAAGCAGTGAGCCATGAATGTTTATGCAGCCGTACTTGGGGAAATTCAGGACATATTCAGGCAAAATCTTGCCGTAGGCTACAACTATTATTACATCGGGAGAGTATTTTTCAAGAATGGGTAAAATTGCACCGTCTTTAAGTGTTTCAGGCTGGAAAACCTCAATCCCCTTTGAAATGGCGTACTCCTTAACGGGGGGCATTGCCATTTTTTTGCCCCGCCCCTTGGGCTTATCGGGCTGAGTAATAACGCAGACAACATCTCTTCCGTCTTTCGTGAGAGCCTCAAGAGAAACCTGTGCAAATTCGGGAGTTCCCATGAACATAATCCGCATCGGTTATTCCTCCTCGTCTTCCTCATCAACAAATCTTATTACCTTCTCCACATATAACACGCCTTCAAGGTGGTCGCATTCGTGGCAAATGCACCGTGCATAAAGCTCTTCCCCTGTGTATTCTATGGGGTTGCCGAACCTGTCAAATGCCTTTACCGTGGCAATTTTGGGGCGTGCTACCTCACCTGCCTTGCCGGGAACGCTGAGACAGCCTTCAAGGCCTACAACACTGCCCTCTGTTTTTGTAATAACGGGGTTTATAAGCTCAATTATGCCCTCATCTTCGCCTCTGTCAATAATAACAACCCTACGCAGTATTCCCACCTGCGGTGCGGCAAGTCCCACACCGTTTGCCTCAAGCAGTGTTTCTTTCATATCATCAAGAAGAATGTGAAGCTTTTCATCAAACCTTTCAACCTCACGGCATTTCTTTTTAAGACAATCATCGCCAATTTCTCTGATTTTTCTTAGAGCCATTGTGTTTCCTCCTTAATTAAGTGACATCGGGTTTATATCGGCATATACCGACAAATCCGACTTTGATTTTCCGTATTTACTGTGAATTGTTTTTTTCAATTCCTCAACAAAAGCTTCGTCAGCACGGCACTTAAGCCATATTCTGAAGCGAAATCTGTCCATAACCTTATAGACCGGTGCAGGGGAGGGGCCGTACATCATATAATGCACATTTCGCAAAACCGCCTTCAGCTCAAGAGCTGTTTTTTCAGCGGCGCTTTTCGCCTCCTGTTCTGAAGAGGAGCTTATCATTATATTTACAATATCGCAAAAGGGCGGATAGTAAAACGCTCTGCGATATTCTATTTCTTCATTGTAAAAAGCCTTATAATCCTGCTTTGCCGAAAGAAGCAGAGTCTTATTATCAGGCATATATGTCTGAACAACGCATCTGCCGCTGCTCTCTCCGCGCCCTGCCCTTCCGCACACCTGCGTTATAAGGTCAAAGGTTCTTTCCTGGGCACGGAAATCATCAACATTAAGCGATGCATCTGCCGCAAGAACACCCACAAGGGTAACGCTTTTAAAATCAAGCCCTTTGGCAACCATCTGCGTACCCAGCAAAACATCATAGTTTTCATGAGAAAACTTATCCAAAAGCCTTTCATGGCCTCTTTTCCCGCCGGTGGTATCGGCATCCATTCTAAGAATTTTCATGTCCGGGAATATCTGTTCAAGCTGTTCCTGGGCTTTTTGAGTGCCCTTTCCAAAATCCTTGATTTTATTGCTTCCGCAGGAGGGGCAAACATTTTTCAGCGGCTCACTGTGTCCGCAATAGTGGCATGTAAGTGAACGGGCATTTTTATGATATGTCAGCGAAACGCTGCAGGAGGGGCAGGTAAAAACAAAGCCGCACTCACGGCAGGACACAAAGGTTGAGTAGCCCCGTCTGTTTAAAAACAAAATTGTCTGCTCGCCCCGTTCTTTATTTGCCCTCATTTCAAGGGCAAGCCTGCGGCTGAGAATTGTTTTGTTTCCTTCCTTAAGCTCAGAACGCATATCCTCAATGGAAACTGCGGGCAAGCTTGAATTGTTATACCTTTTTGTCATTTCAAGCAGGGTGTATTCGCCGTTTACTGCTTTATAATAGCTTTCAACAGAAGGCGTTGCCGAAGCAAGCACAAGGGGACAGTCATGCTTTTTTGCCAAAAATGCCCCAATATCCCGTGCGTGATAGCGGGGAGACGCCTCAGACTTGTAAGAAGCTTCATGCTCCTCATCAATAATTATGGCACCCAGCCTTGCACAAGGTGCAAAAATTGCGCTTCTTGCGCCTACAATAACGCTTGCCTCGCCCTTTCGTATTCTGTTCCATTCATCAAGCCGTTCCCCCAGTGACAACGCACTGTGCAAAACGGCAACCCTTGAGCCGAACCGATTATAAAAGCGTTGTGTTATTTGCGGCGTAAGAGATATTTCGGGAACCAAAACTATAACCTGCATGGATTTTTCAAGGGCACGCTGTGCTAAATTCATAAAAACCTCTGTTTTTCCGCTGCCTGTAACACCATGAAGTAAATATGTTCCGTTTTTCCCTATTTTTTTAAGTACATTCTCCTGCTCTTCTGTCAGGGGAGGAAATTCCTCCGGGGTAAAGCTTCTGTCACTGAGAGGATTTCTCAGCACCTGCTTTTCGCAGTAATCAATCAGACCCTTTACATAAAGCGATTCAACCGTATTGCGTGAGGTTTTGCAGACTGCCAATATATCGGGCACGCTTATTTGAGCACCACCCGCAAGAAGCTCCAAAACGCTTGCCTGTGCAGGGGAGCGTTTTTTCATAGTCTGTGCAACTGCCATTGGTTCCTCACTTCCGCAGTAATAAGCAAGCCGAACCATCTTTTGCGATGAGCGCATTTTTTCACGAAAGCTTTTTTCGCATATACCTTTTTCAACGAGAGAATTTACAATTATGCGTGCGTTTTTTCCAAGCCCTGACTTAATCTCTTCCATTTCCGCACTGCCGCCACCTTCTTCAAGAAGGCGTATAAGCCGCTGCTGCCTGGGTGTAGATTTCCCGTCAAGCCTGCTTATATAGCCATGGGCAAGGCAAATCCATTCTTCAAACCTTGTATTGCTCCCCGGCGGTATCATAGTGCGCGCCGCCTCTGCAAAGGTACAAAAATAATAGCTTCGCATATGCTCGCACAATTCCAGTGCCGTTTTATTGAGCACGGGAAAGTCATCCGATACGGATTTTATCGCCTTAAGCTCATGAAATCCGCTTTCTGCCTCAAGGTGGACAACATACGCTTCAACAAGGTGGTTTGCAGCTCCAAAGGGCACCTTAACCCTGATTCCCACACATATTTTTCCCTCAAGAGATGCAGGAACCTCATAGTCAAAAAGCTTGTCAATATTCAGATTGCCTGTATTTATATAAACACGCGCAATCATTTGTTTATTCCTCGCTGTCTCCGTCAGCGGGAACAACCTTTACTTTTTTATTTGCAATTTCGTTTATTGCCCGTGATACGGTCTTGTCGTCATTTGACTCATTGGCAATCTGGCGTGCACGCTTCGCCGTAGCAATTACGAGAGAATAGCGTGAATCCATGCCTTCCATAAGTTTTGAGATTTCCGGATATAACATAATTTCATAACCTTTCTTATTTATATTATTTAATAAAGTTTGCTTTTATATACTCAATATTGCGGGGCATTCTTTGCTTTTCGGCACTGACAATATCCTCCAGCCTTTCCACTGCCCCTGAAACAGTGTCATTCACAAGAACATAATTGTATTTTTCAATAAAATTAAATTCCTGCTTTGCCCTTGCAAGCCTTTCACGGATAACACTGTCCTCCTCGGTTTTTCTTCCCCTGAGCCTTTCTTCAAGCACCTCCATTGAAGGCGGCATAACAAAAACGAAAACGCCTTCGGGGTAGTGAGAGCGCACCTGCATTGCACCCTGAACCTCAATTTCCAAAATAACATCACGGCCGCTTTCAAGCATTTCCAAAACATTTTTCTTCGGCGTGCCGTACATGTTGGAGCAAAAAGCGGCGTGCTCCAAAAACTCTCCGTTTCTGACCATTTCGGTAAATTTTTCCTCTGTGAGAAAAAAGTAATTCACGCCGTCAACCTCACCGGGACGGGGCGAGCGTGTTGTGGCGGAAACGGAAAGGGCGCATTCATCCCCGTGCTTTTTTATATATTCACTGCAAACCGTTCCTTTACCTGCCCCCGACGGTCCTGAAATAACAAGCAACAGTCCTTTTTTATTCAATTTCGTCATCTCCTCCCGAATGCTCCTGCTCATCTGTATTGTGACGCTCCCTGATTACCTCAGGTGCCAGCGCCGACAGTACAACATGCTTACTGTCCGTTATAATAACGCTTTTTGTTTTTCTGCCATAGCTTGCGTCAATAAGCATTCCGCTGTCACGCGCCTCCTGGACAAGCCTTTTTACGGGAGCACTTTCCGGCGAAACAATGCTTACAATACGCAAGTCCGAAACAAGATTTCCAAATCCAATATTTATAAGTTTCATTTGAAAGACCTCTTATTCAACATTTTGAATCTGCTCTCTGAGCTTTTCTATCTCCGCCTTTACATCAATAACTATTTTTGCAATTTCAAGGTCATTTGATTTTGAGCCTATTGTGTTGATTTCACGGTTCATTTCCTGAATAAGAAAATCAATTTTTCTCCCCACGGGAACATCTGAAGAAAGCATCTCAGAAAATTGCGATGTGTGGCTTTTCAGCCTTACTATTTCTTCGTTTGTATTTATGCGATCGGAAAAAATCGCCACCTCGGTTAAAAGGCGTGTTTCGTCATAGGCGGCATCGCCTAAGATAGCTTTCATTCTTTCCTCAATTTTCGCTCTGTATTCTTTTACAATCTGCGGCGAGCGTTTTTCAATTTCTTCAGCTGCCTTCTGTATAAAGGTAAGATGCTCATAAAGGTCATCATAAAGCTTTTTACCCTCAATGCGGCGCATTTCGTCAAACCCGTCAAGAGCCTCATTGAGCGCACCTATAACGGCTTCTTTGATTTCCTCCTCATCATCTTCTGCCTTTTCAACGGTGAATACATCCTGTATGCGTAAAAATTCTTCAGCACGGATATTGGAGGGAACGCCAAGCTCTTGCGAAAGAGTTTTTAAGGCGTCAAGATATGATTTTGCAAGGGCTGTGTTTGCCTTTACTTCCCCCAAAGCAGCATCACCGTATTCAAGATTAACATATATGTCAGCTTTTCCGCGGTTTATTCTTTCCAATGCTTTTTTTCTCAGGGCATCCTCAAGAAAGTTATATGCACGGGGCAGCTTAACGGTAATATCACTGTAACGGTGATTTACGGATTTGATTTCCACCGTAAAGACTTTTCCCCCCACTTGGGCACATGCCGTTCCGTAACCGGTCATACTTTTTATCATAAAATCAGTTCCTTTGTTATAGAGTATAATAAGGCATAGTATATTATTAAATCATTATAGCACAATTTCCATATTTTCGTCAACTGTTTTAGCTGCTCTATCTTGTAAATTCCAAAAAAGGCTAAAAAATCTCCAC
This sequence comes from Clostridia bacterium, assembly GCA_036307325.1. GTDB lineage: Bacteria > Bacillota > Clostridia > UMGS1883 > UMGS1883 > UMGS1883. The sequence continues at coordinate 4,331 of JAXJXW010000029.1, read as the reverse complement.
AATAGTATTTGCCGGTAGTAAAATTAAAGCCGCAAAAAAATGATGCAGCAAAATGATTTCGGAAAATCATCTTGCTGCACCCACTTAAGTGGATAGAAAAAACGGTTCAGACCGCAAGAAAATATTAAATAAATAAATTTTTTAATAAATTAAAAAATTTCACATTTCTCATTAAAATACATTATCCTATTTTCTTGCGGTCTGGACTATTTTAACATCCACTTAGTTTACTGAATTGCGGAAATATCATATGGCGTGCTCTGATATACAAAATAATTAAGCCAGTTTGAATAAATCAGATTAGCATGACCCCGCCATGTAACAACAGGCTCTTTGGAATCATCATCATCAGGAAAATAGTTTTCGGGAATTTCAGGATTAAGACCTGCCTCCTTGTCACGCAAATACTCATTTTTCAGCGTGTCACGGTCATACTCCGAATGACCCGTAATAAAAATCTGCTTTCCCCCTTCTGTCATTGCGGCATAAAGCCCTGCCTTGTCGGAGCAGGCAAGTATCTTTATATTGGTGCATTTTTTCAAATCCTCAATTTTCACCGTTGTGTGCCGTGAGTGGGGAACGAGAAATTCATCATCAAAGCCCCGCAAAAGCATGGGGTTTTTATAAACCACCTTGTGGCGATATACGCCTGAAAGCTTTTTTTCCAGGGGGTATTTTTTTATTCCGTAATGATAGTAAAGTGCCGCCTGTGCGCCCCAGCATATGTGAAAGGTGCTATGGACATGGGTTTTTGTCCATTCCATTATACTGCATAGCTCCTCCCAGTAGTCCACCTCTTCAAATGCAAGCTTTTCCACAGGTGCACCTGTTATTACAAAACCGTCAAACTTACTATCCTTTATCTCGTCAAAGGTTTTATAAAAATTAAGCATGTGCTCACTTGACACATTTTTTGCCTGATGGGTGCTTACCTGAATAAGCTCAATCTCTACCTGAAGTGGCGTGTTTCCCAGAAGCCTTGCAAGCTGTGTTTCAGTTGCAATCTTAGTGGGCATCAGATTGAGTATCCCTATTTTCAGGGGGCGAATATCCTGCGATGACGCACGCACCTCGTCCATTATAAATATATTTTCATCTGCAAGGGTTTTTGCGGCAGGCAGTTCATTTGGTATCTTAATAGGCATGAAGGTTCTCCTTAAATAGTTTTCAAAGCCTGCTCTATATCGGCAATAATATCCTCAGAATCCTCAATACCGCAGGAAAAGCGAACAAGGTCAGGGGAAACGCCTGCACGGACAAGCTCTTCATCATTCATCTGCCTGTGGGTTGCGCTGGCAGGGTGCAGACAGCAGGTTTTTGAGTCTGCAACATGGGTTTCAATTGAAGCAAGCTTCAGGCTCTTCATGAACTTTTCGCACGCACTTCTTCCGCCTTCAACACCGAAGGATATAACACCGCATGAGCCGTTGGGAAGATATTTCTGCCCCAGCTCATAATATTTGTCACCTTCAAGGCCGCAGTAGCGTACCCATGAAATTTTACTGTTGTTCTTTAAATATTGTGCAACCTTCATGGCATTTTCACAGTGACGCTTCACTCTAAGCTCAAGGCTTTCAAGACCGAGCGCAAGAATATATGCACTCTGCGGTGACTGAATTGCGCCAAGGTCACGCATTAACTGAACCGTTGCCTTGGTGATATATGCACCTTCAATACCGAATCGCTCTGTATAAGTTATTCCGTGATAGCTTTCGTCAGGCGTGCAGAGACCTGGGAATTTTTCGGGATATTTTGTCCAGTCAAACTTACCTGAATCAACAATGCAGCCGCCTACGGCACTGGCATGCCCGTCCATGTATTTAGTTGTTGAGTGGGTAACAATATCTGCACCCCATTCAAAGGGGCGGCAGTTAATAGGTGTTGCAAATGTATTGTCAATAATCAGCGGAACGCCATGAGCGTGTGCCGCCTTGGCAAATTTTTCAATATCCAGAACACAAAGGGCAGGGTTTGCTATAGTTTCTCCGAAAACCGCCTTTGTATTCTCACGAAATGCCCCGTTCAGATCCTCCTCTGTGCAATCGGGGGAAACGAAGGTAAAATCAATACCCATCTTTTTCATTGTAACGGCAAAAAGGTTGTATGTGCCGCCGTAAATAGCAGAGGATGCCACAACATGGTCACCGCATGAAGCTATGTTAAAAATGCTGAAAAAGGACGCCGCCTGCCCTGATGATGTGAGCATTGCGGCACTGCCGCCTTCAAGAGCGCATATTCTTGCCGCTGCAGCATCGTTTGTGGGATTCTGAAGCCTTGAATAGAAGTAGCCCGATGCTTCAAGGTCAAAAAGCTTTCCCATTTCCTCACTTGTGTCATATTTAAAGGTGGTGCTCTGTATTATGGGTATCTGGCGGGGTTCGCCGTTTTTAGGTGTGTAGCCCGATTGGAGGCATTTTGTTCCTATTTTGTATTCCTTCATTATAATCAATCCCTACTGTTTAAATTATGCTAGCTTGACGGTGGTCAAGTTGAAATCGTCAGGCTAAGTATATCATTTTACAATATTTATGTCAACAAACAGGAAAAAAGTAATTACAAAAATGAAAGATAATACAAATTAAAACAAGAAAAAATAAAAACCTTTGTTTGGTGGTGATTGACAAATGTTTGGTGTTTTGGTAAAATAGGATATATATTTGTGTATTGAAGGGATAAGAAAATGAGTAACGATAAGAAAATGGTTGAAGAAATTACCTCCATGGACGAGGATTTCGCCCGTTGGTATACTGACATTGTGAAGAAAGCGGATCTTATTGAATATACAAGCATAAAAGGATGCTGTGTTTTCCGTCCGTATTCATATGCGATCTGGGAGAATATTCAGCATGTTCTGGACACTAAGTTCAAAGAGCTTGGTCATGAAAATGTTTATATGCCCATGTTTATTCCGGAGAAGCTTCTTGAAAAAGAAAAGGATCATGTTGAAGGCTTTGCTCCTGAGGTTGCGTGGGTAACACACGGCGGTAATGAGAAGCTTGCGGAAAGACTTTGCGTTCGCCCCACCAGTGAAACGCTTTTCTGTGAGCACTACAAAAATATCATCCAGTCACACCGTGACCTTCCGAAGCTTTATAATCAGTGGTGCAGTGTTGTAAGATGGGAAAAAACTACAAGACCTTTCCTGCGCAGTATGGAATTTTTGTGGCAGGAGGGGCATACTGCCCATGCAACGGCCCAAGAGGCTCAGGCAGAGACGGAAAGAATGCTTAATGTATATGCAGACTTTTGTGAGGAATATCTTGCAATTCCCGTTGTGAAGGGAAGAAAGACCGATAAAGAAAAATTTGCAGGCGCAGAGGCAACCTATACAATAGAAAGCCTTATGCATGACGGCAAAGCGCTTCAGTCAGGTACAAGCCATAACTTCGGCAGCGGCTTTGCCAAGGCCTTCGGAATACAGTATTCAGACAAGGATAACAAGCTTCAGTATGTTCATCAGACCTCCTGGGGATGTACAACACGCCTTATTGGCGCAATAATCATGGTTCACGGCGATAACAGCGGCCTTGTGCTTCCACCTAAAATTGCCCCGAAGCAGATTATGATAGTTCCCATTGCTATGCACAAGCCGGGCGTTAAGGAAAAGGCATCTGAGCTTTGCAATCAGCTTAAAAAGTCCTTCCGTGCCGATATTGATATTTCCGATAAGACTCCCGGCTGGAAGTTTGCTGAATATGAAATGAAGGGTATTCCCGTAAGACTTGAAATCGGGCCTAAGGATATAGAAAACAACTGTTGTGTGCTTGTAAGGCGCGATAACGGCGAAAAGATGACGGCCTCTCTTGATAATATTGAAGAAACTCTTTCAAAGCTTCTTGACGATATACAGTCATCACTTTATAACAAGGCACTTGCTCATAGGGAAAACCACACTTATACAGCCGAAAGCTATGAGCAGTTCAAGGAAATTGCCGCAGAAAAGCCCGGCTTCATTAAGGCGATGTGGTGCGGCGATGCTGAATGTGAGAATAAGATTAAAGAAGATACGGGAGCAACCTCTCGTTGTATGCCCTTTGAGCAGGAGCATATTTCCGACAAATGCGTATGCTGCGGCAAAAAAGCCAAAGCACTTGTATATTGGGGAAAAGCATATTAAGAAGCGGGGATGTAAAAATAGTCCGGACCGCAAGAAAATAGAATAATGTATTTTAATATGAAATGTGAAATTTATTTAATATTTTCTTGCTATGAACAATTTTTCCTATCCCTTTAAAACGGGGGCGGCGAAAGGCCGCCCTCGTTTTTTTATAAAAATTTTTGGTTTTTTGTTGACAACATTAAATTTGCGTGTTATTATTGTATTACAACAG
>JAXJXW010000028.1:0-7183 GCA_036307325.1 Clostridia bacterium | reverse complement strand
TTTTGAAATTTTTTGAAATTTTTTGCAAGCGGAAATTTTTTCTTCATTAAAAAAATGAATCAGAAAAAGCTTAAAAAAATGAATCAGAAAAAATATGTTGACACGGCGGTAAATTTGTTGTATAATAGGTGCAGTGAACGAGGATGTTCTTTTTAGGCGTTTTTGCGCCCAAAAAAGAACATCCTTTTTTTATTTAATCTGAAAGGATGAAATTTATGAATCTTTTGGAAGGTCAAATCAGGATTCCGTCAGGCTGTGCTATTGCTGCAGTTATATCCAAAGACGGAAGAAAAATGACGGGCGAAAGTATTATCGAAAGCATGAAGCCCATGCATGACAGATCAAACGGTCTTGGCGGCGGCTTTGCAGCTTACGGTATTTATCCTGAATACAAGGAGTTTTATGCACTGCATATTTTTTATAATGATGTGGTGTCTCGTACAGAGTGTGAGGCACTCCTGAAGGAAGCCTTTGAAATTGTTAAATCTGAAAATATCCCCACAAGAAAGGTTGACGGCATTACAGACGCACCCTTGATATGGAGATATTTTGTTACTCCTCTTTCAACGCTTGTGGCCCGTGCACAGGTGGATGAAAAGGAGTATGTTGCACGCATAGTAATGAAGATAAACACTCAGACAAAGGGCGCATATGTATTTTCAAGCGGTAAAAATATGGGGGCATTCAAGGCAGTTGGCTTCCCCGAAGATGTAGGCGTGTATTACAGGCTTGATGAATACGAGGGTTATTCATGGACAGCTCACGGCAGGTATCCCACAAACACTCCCGGCTGGTGGGGCGGGGCACACCCCTTTGCACTTCTGGACTATTCTATTGTTCATAACGGGGAAATATCCTCTTATGACGCAAACAGAAGATTTATTGAAATGTTCGGATATAAATGTACGCTTCAAACCGATACGGAGGTAATAACATATATTGCCGATTACCTTTTAAGAAAGCAAAAGCTTTCCCTTGAGGAAATGGCATCTGTAATTGCGGCACCGTTCTGGAGCACCATAGATAAAAAGCCGGAAAAGGAAAAAGAAAAGCTCACTTATTTGAGAGCCGCTTTTTCAAGCCTTCTTATTACAGGACCCTTTTCAATAGTTCTTGGATTTGAGGGCGGCTTAATGGCTTTAAATGACAGACTTAAGCTTCGTTCTATGGTTGTGGGCGAAAAGAACGATATGGTATATATTGCAAGTGAGGAAGCTGCAATAAGAACCATGGAGCCCAATCTTGACAAAATATATGCCCCTGCAGGGGGAGAGCCTGTAATTGTAAAGGTTAAGGAGGGTGCATTCTAATGGCTGTGAATCTTATAAATCCAAAATATGAAGTTGTCAGAAATGAAAGCAGATGTATTCACTGCAAGGTTTGCGTAAGGCAGTGTGCCAATGAGGTTCATTCCTACGACGAAAAAAGAGACTGCATTTTAAGCGATGAAACAAAATGCGTAAATTGCCAGCGTTGTGTGGCTCTTTGCCCCACTCGTGCCCTTAAAATCGTGAAATCCGATTGCACTCTTGCTGAGAACGCAAACTGGAAAAACGATATAATAATGGAGGTATATAAGCAGGCAAACAGCGGCGGTGTTCTTCTTTCTTCCATGGGTAATCCCAATCCCCTTCCCGTGTATTGGGATAAGATGCTTATTAACGCTTCTCAGGTAACGAACCCTTCCATTGACCCGCTTCGTGAACCTATGGAAACAAAAGTGTTTTTAGGTAAGAAGCCCAATAAGGTTGAAAGAGATGAGTCAGGTGAGCTTAAATGCGAGATGGCGCCTCAGCTTGAGCTTTCAATGCCTGTTATGTTTTCAGCAATGAGCTACGGCTCAATCAGCTATAATGCTCATGAAAGCCTGGCACGGGCGGCAAAAGAGCTTGGAATTTACTACAATACAGGCGAAGGTGGCTTGCATGAGGACTTCTATTGCTACGGAGAAAACACCATTGTGCAGGTTGCTTCGGGAAGATTCGGCGTTTACAAGGATTATCTTGAAGCAGGTGCGGCAGTTGAAATAAAAATGGGTCAGGGTGCAAAGCCCGGTATAGGCGGCCACCTTCCCGGAACAAAAATTGTGGGCGATGTGTCTAGAACAAGAATGATTCCCGAAGGTTCAGATGCAATTTCCCCTGCTCCTCATCACGATATTTATTCCATTGAGGATTTGAGGCAGCTTGTATTTTCTCTTAAAGAGGCTACTGAATACAAAAAGCCCGTTATTGTTAAGGTTGCGGCAGTTCATAACATTGCGGCTATTGCAAGCGGTATAGCAAGAAGCGGTGCCGATATTATAGCAATAGACGGTTTCAGAGGCGGCACAGGTGCGGCACCCACAAGAATCCGTGACAATGTTGGTATTCCCATTGAGCTTGCTCTTGCATCTGTTGACAAAAGACTCCGTGACGAAGGAATAAGAAATAATGTTTCATTGGTTGTGGGCGGAAGCATACGCAGCTCCGCAGATGTTGTCAAGGCGGTTGCCCTTGGCGCAGACGCTTGTTATATAGGAACGGCGGCACTTCTGGCACTGGGCTGCCACCTTTGCAGAACCTGCCAAAGCGGTAAGTGCAACTGGGGCATAGCAACACAACGCCCTGAGCTTGTAAAGAGATTAAACCCCGATATGGGTTGTGAAAGACTTGTGAATCTTATGACTGCCTGGAAGCATGAAATCAAAGAGCTTATGGGCGGTATGGGTATTAACTCTATTGAATCCCTCAGAGGGAACAGACTTATGCTTCGCGGCGTAGGATTAAACGGAAAGGAGCTTGAGATACTCGGTATCTCTCATGCAGGAGAATGAAACGCGTATATGTAAATGAAAAATGGTGTTTGGGCTGTCACCTTTGTGAATATAACTGTGCATTTGCAAATTCAAATGAAAAGAATATGGCAAGCGCACTTAAGGATAAAAAAATCAGCCCCAGAATTCAGGTTGAAGACGACGGAAAGGTAATGTATGCAGTATCATGCCGTCATTGTACTGACCCGTTGTGCGTAAAAAGTTGTATTTCAGGTGCTCTTTCAATAAATGACGGCGTTATCAGCATTGACCACGATAAATGCATTGGGTGTAAAACCTGCGTGCTTGTGTGCCCTTACGGCGCAATAGTCACTGATGACGGCGGTGCCGTTCAGAAGTGCGAGCTTTGCCTTAAAAATACTTGCGGAAAGCCCGCTTGCGTTGAAGGCTGTCCCAACAGAGCAATAGTTTATGAAGAGAGGTAGCAGTATGAAAAAATATGTTATTATCGGTAATGGAACTGCATCTGTAGGTTGTATTGAAGGGATAACAAGTGTTGATCCACACGCTGAAATCACCGTTATTTCCGAAGAAAACCATCATGTGTACGGCAGACCTCTTATTTCTTATTACTTGGAGGGCATGACCGATATTGAGAGAATGAAGTATCGCCCCAATGACTTTTATGAAAAGCATGGCTGCACCGTTTTGTATGGTAAAAAAGCAGTTAAGATTGACAGTGCGGCAACAGAGGTTGTACTTGATGACGGAAGTAAGATAAAATATGACGAGCTTTGCGTTGCAACCGGCTCATCACCCTTTGTTCCTCCTTTTGAAGGGCTTGATACAGTGGAAAAGAAATTTAGCTTTATGACTCTTGATGACGCCCTTGCCCTTGAAAAGGCTATTGACGAAACCAGCCGTGTGCTGATTGTGGGTGCAGGCTTAATAGGTCTTAAATGCGCCGAGGGAATTGCCCACAGAGTAAAAAGCATTACGGTGTGTGACCTTGCACCAAGGGTTCTTTCAAGTATACTTGATGATGAATGTGCGGCCATGATGCAAAAAAAGCTTGAGGAAAATTCAATCAGCTTTCTTTTGGGCAACAGTGTTAAACGCTTTGAAAAAAACAAGGCATTTATGAATGACGACACGGTTGTTGAATTTGATGTATGTGTGCTTGCAGTGGGTGTTCGCCCCAATGTTTCCTTGGTAAAGGATATTGGCGGAAAGGTTGGCAGAGGTATTTTAACCGATAGCTCCATGAAAACCACAGTTGAAAATGTGTATGCCGTAGGTGATTGTACGGAAAGCTATGACATTACCTCCGGGGAGAGCAAAATCCTTGCAATACTTCCCAATGCGTATATGCAGGGCAGATGTGCAGGGGAAAACATGGCAGGAAAAGAAAGCGTATTTGAAAAATCCATCCCCATGAACTCAATCGGATTTTTCGGGCTTCATGTCATGACGGCAGGTACCTACTTCGCAGAGGAGCAGGGCGGCACTCTCTATGAGGAAAAGGGCGAAGAAAAAATTAAGCGGCTTTATACAAAGGATGATAAGCTTTGCGGATTTATAATCATTGGCGAAACTGACAGAGTGGGTATATATACCTCTCTTATACGGGAGCAAACGCCCCTTTCTTCCATTGATTTTGATGCAGTAAGGGAAAATCCTTCACTTATTGCTTTCGGCAAAAATTATCGTTGTAAAACGCTTGGAGGTGTGGTATAATGCAAATAAATGCCGGTGGACTTAATTATGATGAATTAAATGTTAAAATCCGTGAGGCTGACGGTGATTGCGTTCTTATGGGTTGTATGGGGCAGCGGTTCATTGCCGCAGGCTTAAGCCATAAGAAAATTGATATAAAGGGCGTTCCCGGGAATGCTCTCGGTGCGTATTTAAACGGTGCGGTTATAGATGTTGAGGGTAACGCACAAGACGCAGTGGGCGATACCATGAATGACGGTGAAATTATAATTCACGGCAATATCGGCGATGCCGCAGGCTATGCAATGCGCGGCGGCAAAATCTTTGTCCGCGGAAATGCGGGATACCGTGCAGGAATACACACGAAGGCGTATGAGCAGAAAATCCCCGTAATGATTATCGGGGGAACTGCAGGAAGCTTTCTCGGTGAATATCAGGCAGGGGGAATTATAATCGTTCTTGACCTTGACGGAGACGGCAGTCCCATTGTGGGCAGCTTCCCCTGCACAGGAATGCACGGCGGAAAAATGTATTTGCGTTCCGATTGTGCAGATATTGATATTTCCGGCAGAGTAAATGCGTCTGAGGCAAGCGAGGAGGATATGGCTCTTATTGAAGGCTATATTGCCGAGTATTGTGATAAATTCGGATTAGATAAAGAAAAAGTGTTAGACCACAAATTTACTTTAATTACACCTGACAGCAAAAACCCTTACAAGCAGATGTATGTGGCTAACTGATAAGGGGGATACGGAATGAAATATTCCAAGGAAGAAATAATGCAGTATATCAGGGAGGAAGATGTAAAGTTTATAAGACTTGCATTTTGCGACCTGTTCGGAAGGCAAAGAAATGTTTCAGTTATGCCTGAGGAAATGGAGCGTGTGTTCACAAGCGGTGTTGCCATTGATGCGTCAGCTATTGCAGGCTTTGGATGCAGTGTTCATTCCGATTTGTTTTTGCACCCTGATACATCAACCATCAGTGTGTTGCCGTGGCGGCCTGAGCACGGGCGGGTTGTAAGAATGTTTTGTGACATAACTTATCCCGATAAAAGACCCTTTGAGGGTGATGCCCGTGTTATACTGAAAAATGCCGTGGAATACGCAAAAAAGCTTGGCTATGAGTTCCATTTCGGTTCTGAAATTGAGTTTTATTTGTTTAAAACAGATGAGAACGGAAACCCCACGGGTCAGCCCTATGATTACGCGGGATATATGGATATTGCCCCTGAGGATAAGGGTGAAAATGTACGCCGTGAAATATGTCTTACATTGGAAAGAATGGGAATAAGCCCTGAAAGCTCTCACCATGAAGAGGGGCCGGGGCAGAATGAAATTACTTTTAAATATTCAGACCCTCTTACTGCGGCTGACAATGCAATAACCTTTGGCATGGTAGTAAGGACAGTTGCGGCAAGAAACGGTTTGTATGCCGACTTTTCGGCAAAGCCCATTTCCGATAAGCCGGGGAACGGATTTCACATAAATATTTCCGTTTCTCACGGAAAGGATAAAGACCTTCTTCCTTATGTAATAGGCGGTATAGCGAAAAACATAAGGGCAATGACAATGTTTCTTAATCCTTCGGAAAATTCTTATCGCCGTTTCGGAAGATTTAAAGCACCGAAGTATGTTTCATGGTCCTCGGAAAACAGGTCACAGCTTATAAGAATACCTGCGGTGAGTGACGGTGTTAAAAGGGTGGAGCTTCGTTCACCCGACCCGTCAACAAATCCGTATTTGTCATATGCGCTTTTGATTTATGCATCAATAGAGGGCATGGAGGAAAAGATTATGCCTCCGGCTGCGGCCGATTTTAACCTTTATGATGCGCCGGAAAGCGTTGTAAAAAATTATGAGGTTCTTCCCGAAAGCAGGCAAGAGGCTATAAAAGCGGCTCAGAACAGTAAATTTATTGAAAATCACATTCCTTCGTTGGTGATGGATGCCTATTTAAACTGATTGGGCAAACAGAAAGGTCACATTCGCTTGTGGTAAAACTAAGCAAGGGAGGGAAGTAGTGTGGTTTTTAAGGAAAACACTTACAAGGTTCTTGTTGTTTCCGCTTCTGAAAAATTCAATAGCTCGCTTAAAACATTGCTTCCCGAAAATGAGTATTATCCCGTTTATGTGGTAGGCAGTGTGAACGGGGCGCGGCGTGAAATCCTGGAAAGAAGCTATGATTTAATGCTGATAAACTCGCCGCTTCCTGATGATTTCGGGCTAAGGCTGGCAATAGATTCCGTCTGTAACAGCAATGTGGGCGTGCTTTTGTTTGTCAGAAATGATATTTACGATGAAGTATTTGCAAAGGTAACGGATTATGGCGTTATTACACTGCCGAAGCCTACAAATACACATCTTGTAACACAGTCATTAAGAGTTTTATGTGCCGCTAAGGAAAGGGTGCATAATATTGAAAGAAAAATGGCTACTATTGAAGAAAAAATGGAGGAAATAAGAATAGAAAACCATGCAAAATGGCTTTTGATTGAATTTCTTAAAATGTCGGAGGAGGAGGCTCACCGTTATATTGAAAAAGAAGCGATGAACCTTCGGGTTTCAAAAAGAACCATTTCCGAAAATATTATAAAAACATATGGATGAAAATGGGCGTGTCTCAATAAAAATGAGACACGCCCATTGTTTACAAGTGGCGATTCGGGAAAACTCAATCGGGCGTAAACCTTGTAGGGGCGATTCACGAATC
>JAXJXW010000027.1:0-2183 GCA_036307325.1 Clostridia bacterium | reverse complement strand
TAAATAATCAAGGGATTTGGGCAAATTGCCTAAATGATAAGCTATAAACGGCTCTAAAACACGCCGCAGGGGATAGGCACGGTCATTTTCGCAGTTTGCAAAAAGGGCGTCTTTAAGGGAGGAGGAGGATATGTATTGAGCAAGTAAAACCGCATCCTGCGCCAGCGCAATGCTTGAAGCACTTTTATGGGCACTGCAGCACATTTCACCATCCTCAACATTAAAATATGCAGAGACCTCGCCGCACTGACAAAAGCCATCAAAAAAGGGCATTATTCCGCAAAGCTCGCACAGCTTGATTTCAAAAACTGCCTTCATAAGCTCCGGATGGTCCTTACGCTTTATCATAACATGAAGTGTGTTAAGAAGAAGGCGCACCTCCTCGGAGGAGTCTGAAAACGGCTGAACGCACATTTCGCACAGAGAAGCAAAGTATGAAGCATAGGAAAGAAGCTCCACGCTTTCGCTGATGGGGAAAAACCCGTCTATAAGCTCTGCGCTTACCAGGGAATAAAGCCCGTCTTTAATTTTTTTTATAACAAATTCACTGTAGCAAAGAAATTGAACACTGCCCATTGACTTATGGCGAAGGCTTCGCACACCCTTTGCAATAACCGTAAGCTTGCCCAAATCGGGGGACAGAAGTGTAAGAACACGGTTATTCTCACCGCTTTGTGAACTGCGGACAACTATTGCTTTGGTTTTAATGCTTTCGCCTTGCATGGTGATTCCTCTTTCCTGCATTTATCCTTATAACTCAGATATACTTCAATATCTCCCGTTTCCATAAATACTTCCCACATAAGCTTTTTATCTGCCACGAAAATCACCTCGAACATATTATGCGGAAAATACTGAAACAGATGTCTTGTAAATAATGGTTTTTATACGGACATTTTTATTTTGTATATCCCAGCTCCTTAAGAGCACTGCCGTGATTTCGCCAATCCTCACGAACCTTAACCCATAGCTCCAAAAATACCTGAGTGTCCAAAAGCTTTTCTATATCTGCCCGTGCGTAGGAGCCTATTCTCTTTATGGTTTCCCCTTTTTTTCCTATAATTATAGGCTTATGACTGGCTTTTTCGCAATAAATTACCGCCTTGATTTTTGTAAGGGTGTCACCCTCCTCCATTGACTCAATTTCAACTGCGGTGCCGTGGGGAACCTCACGGTCAAGAAGACGAAGCAGCTTCTCCCTTATGATTTCAGCCGACATTTCCCTCAGTGTACTGTCGGCGTAAATATCGGTGGGGTAAAATGGCTCACCCTCGTCAAAGTGCTTTAATATTTCTTCACGAAGAGCGTCAATACCATCATTTCTCAGGGCACTTACGGGAATGACAGAAGCAAAATCACCCTCATTGCAGTAAAGGCTGATTTGCGGTAAAATTTCTTCTTTGGGAACACTGTCAGCCTTGTTTATAACAAGAATAAGGGGGATAGAATTTTTTTTCGCATTCTGTATTATTTTTCTGTCAATATCGTATACCTCACGACCTGCCTCTACCACTAAAAGGGCAACATCAACATCGCCCAAGGAACCGCCTGCGGCAGAATTCATATATTCACCAAGCTTGGTTCTCGGCGTATGCATTCCCGGTGTATCCACAAAAACTATCTGATAGTTTTCGCCGTTATCAATAGCGGCAAGGTTGGTTCGTGTGGTTTGGGGCTTACTTGAAACAATAGCCGCCTTTTCTCCTATAAATGCATTTGTAAGTGTTGACTTTCCCACATTGGGTCTTCCTACAATGGCGGCAAAGCCCGATTTAAAATTACTCATTTGTTTTTTCCTTTCATCAGATTATTTTATGTAACAGCTCAAGCAGATAGGGGATAAAAATAATTGCACCGCAAATTACCGCCCCGATACTTAAAGCCAGCACCGCCCCTGCAGATGCGTCCTTTGCCCGTTTGGCGTACATGTTGAAAACACCGCAGGAAAGGTCTACTGCGTTTTCAATGGCTGTGTTTATAAGCTCGGCACTTATGACAAGGGCGCAAAGGATAATTATAATTGCCTTATGGGAGGTGCGAAGATTTAAAATCACGCTCATGGAAATTGCAATGACGGCGCATGCAAAATGTATACGCATATTTCTTTCCCGAAGGCTCAGGCGTATTCCGCAAAATGCATGGCGAAAGCTTTGAAGCAGCGACTGTTTTTTCATAATTTACAC
>JAXJXW010000026.1:0-4470 GCA_036307325.1 Clostridia bacterium | reverse complement strand
GTCCTCACAGGTGTGGTGGTCGTCAACATAGGTGTCACCGATGCATTTAACGCTTAAATCAAATCCCGAATGGTGTGCAAAAAGCGTAAGGCAGTGGTCTAAAAATCCGCAGCCTGTGTTAATATCGCTTGTGCCGCTTCCGTCAAGATTAAGCGAAAGAGTAATATCGGTTTCAGCAGTAGTTCTTTTAATTTGTGCCATTCTCATTTTCATTCATCCTTTCCGCCCGCAAAGTAAAGGCAGTCGCCTCAGTATGGGTTTTTTTTAATTCAGAATTTCTTTAACCGCAGTTAAAAATGCATTCATTTCCTCAGGTGTACCGATTGTAATACGGTTATATTCCTTTATGCGCTCTCCGTTGAAGTGGCGCACAAGAATACCTTTTTTGCGAAGCTTTTCATAAAGCATTTCGCCGCTTATGGCATCACTTTTTACAAAAAGGAAGTTCGCCTTGGAATCGGTTACGAAAAATCCAAGCTTGCGAAGCTTATCTATACAAAACTCTCTTGTTTTTATTATTTCTCCGCAGCACGCCCTGTAGTATAAATCAGACTGCACCGCCGCAATACCTGCGTTCAGAGACATTTTGTTTATACTGTAGGGATTTGTTGAATATTTGATTTTTTCAAGGTCTTTTATAAGCTCTTCATTTGCAAAGGCAAAACCAATGCGTGCGCCTGCAAGAGAACGGGATTTTGAAAAGGTTTGCACCACCAGAAGATTCGGGTACTTGCCAATAAGGTCAACTGCGCTTTCACCGCCGAAATCAATATATGCTTCATCTATCAGGACAACATGGTTGGGGTTTGCCCGCAGTATTTCTTCAATATCACTTTTTTTCAAAGCAAGACCCGTAGGTGCATTTGGATTGGCAATGGCAATCATTGCGTTATCCTTCATATAATCATTTTTAACTATATTCAAATTTTCATCAAGGGGGATTTTTTCATACTCAATACCGTGAAGCTGACAAAAAACCTCATAAAATCCATATGTAATATCGGGGAAAACCGCCTTTTCGCCAAATGCCATAAAGGCGAAGTTTAAAATATCGTCAGACCCGTTTGAAACAAAAACATTTTCATGTGAAAGGCAGTAACGGTCTGCAATAACCTTCTTCAAATCAATGCAGGAAGGGTCGGGATAAAGATTAAGCTTTAAAGCAGCTTCGGAGGAAACTGCCTGCACCGTAGCTTCTGACGGGGGATAGGGTGACTCATTCGTGTTAAGCTTTATATATTTCATCCCCTTGGGCTGTTCTCCGGGAACATATGCCTCAAGCTGCTTATACCTTTTCTTCAGGAAATTACTCATGTTATTTGTCCTTTCTTATGGTTGCGCTTCTTGCGTGGGCGCTTAAACCTTCGCTTTCCGCAAAATATGCCACCTTATCGGCAACGGAGGAAAATGCTGATTTTGTAAAGTAGGTGTACTGGGTTTTCTTCACAAAGTCATCAACGGAAAGGGGGCTTGAAAACCGTGCCGTTCCGCTTGTGGGAAGGGTATGGTTCGGCCCTGCCATGTAATCACCAAGAGCTTCGGGGCAATTTTTGCCCATGAAAACAGAACCTGCGTTCTTGACCATATCCAGATAATCAAAGGGATTGTCAACGCATATTTCAAGATGCTCAGGAGCAATTTCATTGGCAACCGCAACTGCATTTTCTATGGAATCCGTAACAATTATTTTGCCGTTTGCCTCTATTGAAGCTTCGGCAATATCCTTTCTTGGAAGAAGTGCGCAAAGGCGGTCTGTTTCAGCTTGAACGGCCTTTGCAAAATCCATATTGTCCGTTACCAGAACGGCACTGGCGTTCTTATCATGCTCCGCCTGTGACAAAAGGTCTGCCGCAATGTGCGACGGATTGTTTGTGCCGTCAGCAATTACTAAAATTTCACTTGGCCCTGCTATCATGTCAATGGCAACACGGCCGAAAACCTGCCTTTTTGCTTCTGCAACAAAGGCATTGCCGGGGCCTACTATTTTATCAACCACGGGAACGGATTTTGTTCCGTAGGAAAGTGCGGCAACTGCCTGAGCACCGCCGATTTTAAACACTCTGTCAACGCCTGCTATATGCGCCGCCGCAAGAATATTGTGGTTGATACTGCCCCCTGTGGGCGGTGTAACCATAATAATTTCCTTTACCCCTGCAAGCTTTGCCGGAATACAGTTCATAAGAACTGACGAAGGGTACGCCGCTGTACCGCCGGGAACATAAAGACCCACCTTTTCAATGGGAATAACCTTTTGCCCCATCACTATGCCGGGTTTATCGTTTACAATGAAGCTGTTTCTTATCTGATGCTTGTGAAAATGCTCAATATTTTCCTTTGCCTCGGTTAATATTTCAATCATTTTCGGGTCAGTCTTAAGGAGCGCTTCCTCCATTTCTTCATCACTTACCTCAAGAGAGGAAAGAACTGCATTGTCAAACCTTGCACAGTATTTAAAAAGCGCACTGTCTCCGTTTTCCCTTACATCCGCAATTATATCTGAAACAATGGCGGAAACATCAGTTTTGTCCTCCTTGCGTGAAAAAATATCATCTTTTGTTATTTCGTTGTAATTATAAATCTTAATCATCCGTTTCACTCTCCTAGCACTGCTCCTTCAAAGCGAGATACACCTTCCTGATTTGCTCGTGAAGAAATTTATAGCTTGCCTTGTTTGAAATAAGCCTTGCAGATATGGGAACAACGGTTTCAATGGCTTCAAGGTTATTTTCCTTCAGCGTTGTACCCGTTTCAACAATATCCACAATAACATCTGACAAATCAAGGATAGGGGCAAGCTCAATTGAACCGTTAAGCTTGATTATATCAATGTCACGGCCTTTTTTCTCATAATATGCGCTTGCTATATTGGGAAATTTGGTAGCAACACGCAGTGTGGTGTCTGTTTTATCGCGGAATCCGCAGACAGATGCTACCGCCATGCGGCATTTTCCAATGTTAAGGTCAAGAAGCTCATACACATCGGGATTGTATTCAAGTAAAATATCTTTTCCTGCAATACCAATATCGGCGGCACCTCGTTCAACATAAATTGCAACATCTGAAGGCTTTACCCAAAAATAGCGTAAAATCCCGTCATCGCTTTCAAAAATAAGCCGTCTGTCATTTTTATTTATTTCAGGACAGGCAAAGCCTGCCTTCTGAAGCATATTGTAAACCTTTTCCCCAAGTCTGCCCTTGGGAAGTGCTATATTAACAGGCCTCATTTCCCGTCTGCCCCCTTTGAAAGCATAATTGTTTTTTTGCAGCGGACACTGTCTGAAATGCAGTGCTGAACCAGCACCGTTTTACCGGCCGCAATTATTTCCTCCGCCTTTTTTGCAACACAAAGAGGCGCAACACCTCTATCATAGCACAAAAGAACATCGGCGTCAAATTCTTTGCTTTGAACAAACAGCCTTTCAAGCAGGTCAAGGTACATTGCAAAGCCCAGTCCTTTTGATTTTTTACCCATTTTGTGCATGAGCCTGTCATACTGACCGCCGCTTAAAATACCTGCGTAAACGCCGTCAACATAGCCTTTGAAAACAATGCCGTTGTAATAGTTCATATCATTTACAACTGAAAAATCTATCTGAATCCTGTCTGCAAAGGAGCTGCTTTTTAAAACAGTGCAAATCTCATTAAGCTCTTTTGCGGCATCGGTTGTAGCTTCATCAACGCAGAACATATCAAGCTTATCTGAAAAATCAGAGACGGTGCCGTACAGATCCACAAGACTTAACAATCTTTTTTGCATAGCTTCATCAAGACTGTTTTCCTCACAGATTGAGGTAAGCTCAGGTAAGTTTTTTTCGCTTATTGCCGAAAGCACCCTTGGAAGACTGCTTTCATCTATTGTACACGCCTTAATAAGCGCCGATACAAGCCCCAAATGAGAAATATCAAGAACAAATTTTTCACTTACGCTCTCAAGGGTTTTTGCGGCAAGTAATATTACTTCACATATATTGTAGGCATCAATATCGCCAATGCATTCAAGACCTGTCTGCATGATTTCTTTAAATGCATGGGAACCGTCAGAAACACGGTAAACATTCTCATTATAGTACACCTTCTGAACAAGCCCCGGTGTATCTTCGGAATTTTTAATTATAGATATGGTAACATCAGGCTTCATTGCAAGGAGCTTTCCGTTTGTGTCTGTGAAGGTAATCACCTTGTCACTTTTCAAAAAGTCCTTGTTGTTTACATAGGTGTCATATTCTTCAAACCTGTTCATTTTAAACAGGGAGTAACCATAGCTTTGATATATTTTCCGTGTTTCCTGAATTATGCTTTCAGCATTTCTGCCCATCTGCTTCACTCCGTTTGAATTTCATTTACCGCTTTACCGCACTAACACGGTAATGCGGTAACATAATAGCATAAATTTCCGTATATGTCAACCTTTTAAACGCAAATAAATACATAAATACAGGCAAAAAAGCAGGATTTATTAAAAAGCCGTGG
>JAXJXW010000025.1:0-6977 GCA_036307325.1 Clostridia bacterium | reverse complement strand
GTTCGAGCCCTATTGTTCCCACCAAAACAAAAATCCTATCGCAAGATGGGATTTTTTGTTTTGTATTATTCATTATTCAATATTCATCATTCATTAAGAAAGGATTTTTGTAATGAAAAATGAAGTCGCCTGCGGCTGATGAATAATGAATAATTGAGGTAGTTATCGCTTTTCGGAAAGCTTTAATTTATTATATAATGAATTAAAATCGAGGACTAATAAATAAGTCGGATATCTAAATTGTTCGCCTTTTCAACGAAATTAAAATATAAAATATCTCTATCATTCGCATTTTCCACAACAAAACAAGAGTATACAGCACCTGTATACTCTGATTTTATTTACTGAAACAATTAAGCTAATTTTGCAAGCTCTTTAGCAAGCTGGCTCTTCTTACGGCTTACAGTGTTTTTATGATAAACACCCTTAGCAACAGCCTGATCAAGCTTTTTAACGCAGAAGCTGAACATTTCCTGAGCAGCAGCCTTATTGCCTTCGCTTACAGCAGCATCAAACTTCTTGATTTCAGTTTTGATTTCAGATTTAATCATACGATTCTGAAGAGTTTTCTTATCAATAACAAGAACTCTTTTCTTAGCTGACTTTATGTTAGGCATTATTTTCACCTCCACCACATAATGAAACAAGTTGTATTGTAGCACATATTATTTAAAAATGCAAGTTTTTTTTAGCAAAATAATTATTTTTTTCTGAATATTTTTTAATTTTCAATATAGTCGCTCTGAACCTTGTATTTATGGCAAAAATCCTTTGAATAGATTGCCGTACCATCCTCTTTAACAATAAACCAGTCCGTATCGCTGAACTCCTCTAAAAGAGAAAGACCTTCCTCGCCCAATACAAACAGTGCAGTTGAAAGAGCGTCAGCTTGCATTGATGAAGGGGATATAACCGTAACAGAGGCAACCTTGCTCTCGGCGCACTTTCCTGTGCGGGGATCAATTATGTGATGATACCGCACACCGTTATATTCAAAATAGCGCTGATATGCTCCGCTTGTTACGGCACTTTTGTTTTCAAGCTCAAATGCGGCATAAATTTCATCAGGACTAAAGGGGTTTCTTATTCCCACGGTATATTTCCCGTTTACTATTACATTTCCGCCCAAATCAATTATGAAATCTTCGGCACCCTCGGATTTCATATATTCGCACATTTTATCGGCAATATAGCCTTTTGCAATGCCGCCAAGGTCAAACTGCCTGCCCATTGCGTTAAACGGGTACATAGAAACGCTCTTATAGCCAACACTTTTCAGCGCAAGCTTAATTTCCTCCTCTGAAGGGGGTACGCTGCGGCTCTTTATATCCCACAAATCGGTAAGGGGCTTCACGGTAGGGTCAAATGCGCCGCCGCTTAATGAAGCAATATCAAGGGCAAAATCAAGAACCTCAAGAAGCTCTCCCTCAGGAACAAGCTTTCCGTCATTGAGCTTTGAAAGCTCACCTTCTTCCTTGGTTTTGCTGAATATTTTTTCATAATCACTGCACATTAAAAGTGCCTTTCGGGCGATGGTGTTATGCTTTTTATCAGCCGTTATTGTAATTACCGTATCCAGTGCAAAGCCCTGCACACTTTCACGACTGCTCCCGCATGAACACAGAAGCACTGCCGATAAAAAAAGGCAAATCAGTTTTTTCATTTATTTCACCACTTGGGATACAGAATTTTATAAATCGCCATATACTTTGATATTTTCTTTGTATGGCGAAGGGTTTCTCCAAAGGGAATATTATCAAGGGTTTCGCCGTTTGCTGAAAGGCTTTTGTCCGAAAGCCACTTATCCACATTTGTACTCCCTGCGTTATACGCCGCCACGGAATTTGTTATATTGCCGTCGTATTTTTTAAGAAGCGTGGAAAGATACCAAACGCCGCACCGGATATTTGACTCAGGTGTAAAAATATCTGCATCTTCAGTGCTTAGTGCCGTATTGCTTAAAGAGTATTCAAAGGTTTCCTCCGTAAGCTGCATTAAACCCTTTGCTCCTGCATGGGAAACGGCTTTTTCATCAAAATTGCTTTCAGCCTTTATAAGCGACACAACAAGATATTTGTCAACGCCGTATTTATCGCTGTATTTTTCAATTTCCGCCTTGTATTTTAGCGGAAAAAGGGCGCGGCATATTAAAATTGCCCCAATAATAATTATTACCGCCGACAAAAGGGCAATTAAAACTCTTTTTTTCATGGAAATATCAGCCATTACATCCTATTCCTCCGAGATAATCTGAGCATTTGCATCCTTAATGGCTTTTCCAACAAATTCAAGGGTTTTCCCCCGATCTCCGAAGGTAGGTTCAATGAATCCACCTTCGCCGTTTTCGTTCCAGGCATAAATAATTGCCAAATCCTCCACGGCTTTTTCAGAATTTTCTTTAAGCCACTTGTCTGCATCAAGAATATGGTTATAGACATCGCTTGGTGTACGGTCAGGAGAATAACAGGAGCGTGGTTGGGGAACTGTTTTACCCTCCCATATGGTTTCCCAAGGCCTGCAGTCCCAGCCGCCTATGACAATGGGCATATACGGCAGATTGCTTGCACTTGAAAAACGGTCCCATGATTCGCAATGCTCGGCAGCCATGTCGTTATAGGGGAAAATGTAAGAAATCTCATTATTGCGGACAATCTTTCCACGATGGTAATTGTAACCTGTCAAGGCGTCAATCCCTGCTTCTTCGGCACTGCGGCAAAACTTCTCCCAGTTATGGGGAGCCTTCTCTAAATCGCCGTTTGAATCACGAGGTGGATTTACACACGCCATTACATAAACGCCGGGCAGCCCCGCAGCCTTTGCCTGCTGCTTAAGATAGCCCAGGCATTTTGCACATTCCTTTTCGCCCCCCAATTTTTCAATCAGTGAGTCTGCCAGGAAAAATATAATAACGGGCTTTCCGTCTACTTTAAGAGCATCATCATTTGTAAGATAAGGCATGAATCTGCGGCAGGCATCCTCCCACTTGTCACGGAAGATATAACCTCCCTCGTGATTTGCCACCAACAGACAGAATTTCATTCGGTTGTGATTGGAAGAAGCCAAAAAACGATCCACGGCATTGTTCATTTCGCTGACCTTGCCATTTTGCGGATAGTACCAATCAAAAGCAAAAAATGACAGCCCTGCATCTGCTGCATAATTGATTTGCAGCTCCATGTTTTCAACGGTGGAACCCTGCCACCCCCAAACTGGCTCACGGCAGGTAAAATCACGCATCAGCCTATCGGTCCAATGGGGAATCTTAGCATACCATCCGTCCCAGAAATAAGCACCCAGTTTCATATTCTTTTCTCCCCTCGATTTAATTAAAATTCTGCACAACTGTTTTTTGAACCACATTGGTTCAGCTCGCATATGTGCGTGTATATTTTATATAATTCTGCTTCAAACTCTTTTGCAGTGCCGTTGTTTTGAATCCTTATTGCATTCTTTGTATAGCCCTTTTGGGCTTTCATTCTCAAAAGTGCGCTTTCACGGGAGATAGCGTCACGCTTGATTATCCTTTCAAGGCGGATTTCTTCATTGCATTCTATGACTATAATAGCGTTGCAAAGCCGATCTGCGCCGCTTGCTTCAAGCTCTGACCCATCCATAACGCATATGTCACAGTGGGAAGCTTCGCAAAGACTCATAACCCTTTCAATAACGGCAGGGTGAACAATTGCGTTCAGCTTTAAAAGCTCTTCCGAATCGGAAAAAACAATCTGCCCCAGGGCCTTTCGGTCTATTTCTCCCCCTTGCAAAATTTCAGCTCCGAAGGCATGGATAAGCTTTGATTTTATTTCTTCATTTTTAAGAAGCTCATGGGCAATCTCGTCACAGTCACATACAAAAGCGCCCCACTTTTGAAACAATGCGGCGGCATATGATTTTCCGCTGCCTGATTTACCCGTTAAACCTATAAGCGCTTTCATTGCTTTTCATCTCCGGTCTTTATTTCGTTTCGTACCAGCTGTTTCCTATTTTTACATCAGCCTTAAGCGGCACGGATAATTTCACGGCGTTTTCCATTTCTTCCTTGAGAATATCCGCAACTGTCTGCGCCGCACCCTCAGGTGCTTCGCATATAAGCTCGTCATGCACCTGGAGAATAAGCCGTGCTTCGGGGCATTTTTCCTTCAGTGCATTATATACTCTTACCATTGCAATTTTGATTATGTCGGCGGCAGTGCCCTGAATAGGCGTATTCATTGCGGCACGCTCCCCGAAGGAACGGAGATTGAAGTTCTTTGCGGAAAGCTCCGGAATATATCTGCGGCGGTTAAAGAGCGTTGTAACATAACCGCACTTTTTAGCGTCATCAATGGTCTTTGCCATATAACTGTTCACACCGCTGTAATTTTCAAAATAGCTCGTTATATACGCCTTTGCTTCCTTGCGTGTGATTTTAAGCTCATTTGCAAGAGAAAATTCGCTCTGCCCGTAAATTATGCCGAAATTCACCGTTTTTGCCTGTGAACGCATGGTATCGGTAACAAGAAAGGCAGGAACATTAAACACCTGTGATGCCGTAATGGTGTGTATGTCATCATCATTGACAAAGGCATTTCTCATGGTTTCGTCTCCCGACATGTGGGCAAGCACACGAAGCTCAATCTGTGAGTAATCCGCACCGATAAGCTTATAGCCTTCCTCGGCAACAAACATTTTTCTTATTTCCCGCCCTATCTGTGTCCGTACGGGGATGTTTTGAAGATTTGGCTCAGCTGAGCTTATACGCCCCGTTGCGGTAACGCTTTGCTTAAGTGTGCTGCGAATTCTGTTTCGAGAATCCAGGAGAGGCAAAAATGCGTCAGCATATGTGGACTTAAGCTTTGCCAGATGACGGTATTCAATAATGCAATCTATTATTTCATGCTTCCCCCGAAGCTGCTCTAAAACGCCGGAATCGGTTGAATAGCCTGTTTTTGTCTTTTTTATTGCAGGAAGCCCTAAATCTTCAAACAAAAGAACGCCCAACTGCTTTGGAGAATTTATGTTGAACTCCTTACCCGCCATAAAATAAATACTGCCTTCAAGGGCATTTATACGCTCGCTGAGCATTTTTGAAAAACGCATCAGCTCATCTTTGTCAATTTTAAAACCATATATTTCCATGGAATATAATACATTTTCAAGGGGAAGCTCAATATCAAACAAAAGCTCCTTCTGGCCACGCTCTTCAATTATCTTCATTTGCTCTGCGGCAAGCTCCTTTAAGGAAGCGGCACAAGCGGGGAGAGAATACTGTGCAAAAAGCTCATCAATATCGTAGCGTGCCCTGGTGGGGTCAATAACATATGCGGCAATTTCAGTATCAAAAAATTCTCCGCTTATATTTATCCCCATACCCGATAGTCTGTGACAAAGCGCCTTATATTCGTGCGTTATTTTCCTTATAGAGCCGTTTTCAAGAACCTTCTTAAGCTTTTCGGCAGGGGCACAATAAGTTTTACCTTTAAAGGCAAACTCCGCACCGGAATCCGTTACAAGAAAATAAAGCTCCTTTTCCTCTTCCAGCCCTTTAAGAATTGAATCATCGGCAGGGAGAATTTCCTCAAGGGGGATTTCCCTGGGGGGAGTGTGGGCACAAAGCCTTTCCGCAATTTTTTTAAGCTCCAGCTCTTCAAGCTTTGCGGCAAGTTTTTCTGTATCATAGGTTTTTACAGCGGCATCCTCAGGTGAAAAAGCTATGGGAACAAAGCGGTCAATCTTGCAAAGGTCAAAGCACAAATACGCATCGTCTCTGCCTTCAATAAGCTTTTCCCGTGCCGATTTTTTGATTATGTCACTTTCAATGTTTTCATACATTGTGTCAAGGGAATGAAAATTTTTCAAAAGCTCAAACGCCGTTTTTTCACCTATGCCCTTAACTCCGGGAATATTATCAGAGGAATCACCCATAAGAGCTTTTACGCTTATAAATTCCTCGGGTGTAACGCCGTATTTTTCAACAACGCCGTCAGAGTCAAAGCACTGCATTGTTGTTTGCCCCATTCGTGTAGTTGTCAAAAGCACATTGGTGGATTTACTTGCAAGCTGAAGGTCATCCTTATCGCCCGTTACAATTC
This sequence comes from Clostridia bacterium, assembly GCA_036307325.1. Lineage (GTDB taxonomy): Bacteria > Bacillota > Clostridia > UMGS1883 > UMGS1883 > UMGS1883. The sequence goes on along the minus strand of JAXJXW010000025.1, from coordinate 906 downwards.
CGCACCATATGCCCTTTTCATCACAAATACGGCTGACAGTTCCTATTATATCATCAGCCTCATAGCCCTCAAGGGAAAGCTGGGTAATATTCATTGCACTTAAAAGCTCCTTAAGGTGGGGAAGCTGCTGCGCCAAATCATCAGGCATCCCCTTGCGCTGAGCCTTGTACTGTGTATACATTTTATGGCGGAAGGTAGGTGCCTTAAGGTCAAAGGCAACACACAGATATTCAGGAGAATATTCGTCAATATACTTAAGCATTATATTCATAAAGCCGTAGATTGCATTTGTGGGAATTCCGCTTTTGGTAGAAAGGGGGCGCACCCCGTAATACGCACGGTTTACGATACTGTTTCCGTCTATAATAAGAAGCCTTTGCATTTTTATATCTCCGTTTCAGTATTTATTTCCAACTTTTATCTATATAATTATGCCACAACAGAGCTTAAAAATCAAGCAAATAGCCCTTGTTTTTAAAATGTATATAATAAATTGTAAAAAATAAAAAAAAATACTTGCATTTTCAAATGTTTTCTGTTAGAATACTCTATGCGTGTTATGAAATGTAATCCTAAGGAGGTAAAATAGATATGGCAAAATGTGATGTATGCGGTAAGGGTGTTACTTTTGGAATTAAGGTAAGTCACTCACACAGAAGATCAAATCGTGCTTGGAAGCCCAATGTAAAAACAGTTAAGGCTGTTGTAAACGGTTCTCCCAAGACTATTCATGTTTGCTCACGCTGCCTTAGAAGCGGCAAGGTTGTAAGAGCTATATAATTAACGGATAGAAGCGATTAGAGGGCTGTTGTGAAACATTGGTTTTACAACAGTCTTTTTTCTGCGCCTTCTTTGCGGCTTGAAAAAATAGCACAGACCCAAAAACGGGCGATTCACGAATCGCCC
>JAXJXW010000024.1:0-2922 GCA_036307325.1 Clostridia bacterium | reverse complement strand
GAAATACATTACCATAACAAGTGGCAGGAAGCCCACAACGGCACTTACGCCGCCGATTATACCGTCAACAAGCAATGCCGATAGGAAAGGATTTGCACCTTCCAGAAGTCCTGCAACCCAGCTCTGAAAACTGTCAATCCAACCCGTCAACAAGCTTTCAAGCATTTTTCCGACACCAATAGGCGATTCGGATTGAGAAATCTGGAATACCAAAAACATAACAAAAGCAAAAATCGGAATTCCGAGCCATTTGTTTGTGAGAACTGCGTCAATCTTGTCACCGAAGTTCTTGTCTTTTGTAAGAACCTTGCGGCTTTCAACATCTTTAACAAGCTTGTTTACAAATTCAAAACGCGCCCTGTCAGCAGCTTCAACTGCGTGCTTGTCTGTAAGGGCAATATCGCCCTGATTGTAAACTGCGTTCTGCCTGCCCCCTGCTGCGTTTGCAGCCGCTTCAACAACTGCCTTAAGCCCTTCAGCAGATGTGGAAACCGTTTCAACAACGGGACAGTTAAGCTTTTCTGAAAGCTTTTCCACATTGATTTTTGTACCCTTTTTTGCGTTAATATCGCTCTTATTTAATGCTACAACAACAGGTACACCAAGCTCTAAAAGCTGAGTTGTAAAGAAAAGAGAACGACTTAAATTTGTAGCATCCACGATGTTAATAATAACATCAGGGTTTTCTTTCTTTACATAAGAGCTTGTGATGCTTTCCTCAGATGTAAACGGTGACATTGAGTAAGCACCGGGAAGGTCGACTGCGATAAGCTCTTCGCCACCGCTATAGTACGCCTTTTTAATTGGATGTTCTTTCCTCTCAACGGTAACACCTGCCCAGTTACCAACCTTTTCGTTACGGCCGGTTAAGCAATTATACATTGTGGTTTTACCGGAGTTGGGATTGCCTGTTAAAGCAATTCTCATGACATATTCCTCCTTATTATTAAATCCTTTCGGATTATAATTTATATATTCAAGTTAGAAATGGCTAACTATCAATCAAAAAAATATGGCTCTGGAAGCTATATTAAACAATTATAGCTTCTGCCAACTGATTATCTATGTTATATCTTCCATCTTTAATTGAAACGGTACATCCGCCTTTTCTGAAAGCAATTACAGTAATTGCTTCACCTGAATAGCAGCCGAGAGAGAATAAAAAAGCATTTAATTCTTCGTCATCGGTTTCTATGTTGTTAATTATGTATTCCTGTCCTTCATTTACTTCAAGCAGACTCATTACTACCACCCGTTCTTTCTTTATATTTATATAAACAAACATATATTGAATGCAAGCTTTCAGTTAGTTAACACTAATCAGCTTTGGTAAGTTTATCATAACTAACCAGCTTTGTCAATACTTTTTAAAAAAAATTTTTTTATACTAAATTCACTTTTATCATCTCGCCGAAATAATCAAGGCAAATTATATCTGCTTGCTTTAATGCGTTCTCTTCTTTATTCATTAGAGTAACCCACAAATGTATATCCACTCTTTTGAACAATTTTAATGACTTTTTCTTCATCAAGTCTTTCATTTGTCCAAAGGTTTGCACATTTCTGTTTAAGGTTGACCTTTGCATAACAATCAGGCAGAGAATTGAATGCATTTTCAACACGAGTCTTGCAATGCTCACATGTCATACCGTCAATATATATGGTTGACTTGTATGTATAATTGGCTATATTCGTATTTTGTGGTTTGACCTTTTTAGGTTTGCTGCCACCACCGCAGCACCCGTCTTTTAGCCGTGTCCTTGCTCCCCTAAGCGCAAGCACTGCAACCGCCAATAAAAGTATAATAACAACTGCATCTGTCATTTTTATATCTCCATTTGCTTAAATTTTCTGTTAGTTTCCACTAACTATTATATATTAAAAATTATAGTTTGTCAATGAATTACGAAAAATTCACGCACTCTGACAGATAAAACAATTCAGTTTGACATGGCTAACATAATGTGATATAATAGCTTTAAATTTATATGGAGCAGTGATATTATGAGAATAAAGGAATCAGCAGAAAATTATCTTGAAGCCATTTTAATGATAAAATTAAAAAAGGGTTATGTACGCAGTATTGATGTGGCAAACCATCTTAATTTTACAAAGCCCAGTGTTTCGGTTGCTATGAAAAATTTTCGTGAAGAAGGATACATCAATGTGGATTCCGACGGCAGTATTACCTTGACTGAGAAAGGGCAGGAAATTGCTCAGCGGATGTATGAACGCCATCAGATAATTGCAAAGGCTTTAATGGCTTTAGGCGTTGATGAGACTACTGCTTATGAAGATAGCTGTAAAATAGAGCATGACATAAGCGATTTGAGCTTTGAAAAAATAAAAAAGCATCTTGAAAAGTATTTAAAATAAGGGGTTGTGGCAAAATGAGTTTTTAAAAGCATTTTGCCGCAACTCCTTGTCTGGGGTGTAAAATAAAAATAGTGCAGAATGCATAAAGCATTTATATTAAGGAGCTAAATATATGCAACAATATACAGTTACGGGAATGAGCTGTGCCGCCTGCTCTGCCCGTGTGGAAAAGGCGGTATCAAATGTAAAGGGCGTAACATATTGCTCAGTCAGTCTGCTCACGAATTCCATGGGTGTTGAGGGAACTGCAAGCCCGGAGGAAATCATTTCGGCAGTTAAAGGTGCAGGATACGAAGCAGCTTTGAAAAAAGCAAGCAAAGAACAAGACACACACTCTGAGGATACACTATCTGACAGAGAAACACCCGCTCTTAAAAGGCGGCTGATTGCATCTCTGGCCTTTTTGATTATCCTTATGTATGTTTCCATGGGGCATACAATGTGGAGCTTGCCGCTGCCCTCCTTCTTTGATAATAACGCAATCGCAATCGGACTTCTGGAGCTTTTGCTGACTGTTATAGTTATGGTTATCAATCAAAAATTCTT
>JAXJXW010000023.1:0-2916 GCA_036307325.1 Clostridia bacterium | reverse complement strand
GCAAATACTATGCGTATTTGCGAGCATTTTAACAAAGATAGATCGGAAATTTACCTTTCAAAATCGGTGTTCAAATTGGAATCGTCAGGCTAAAAAAACGGGACTGTTTAAACAGCCCCGTTTTTTTGTGTGAAATCTTATTTACTTTCTTTAATAGCTGCCTGTGCTGCTGCAAGACGAGCAATCGGAACACGGAAGGGTGAACAAGAAACATAGTTCAAACCGATTCTGTGGCAGAATTCTACGCTTGTAGGATCGCCGCCGTGTTCGCCGCAGATACCAACATGAAGCTCAGGACGAACCGGCTTACCAAGCTTAATAGCCATTTCCATAAGCTTACCAACACCTGTCTGGTCAAGCTTTGCAAAGGGATCATTTTCAAAAATCTTAGCATCATAGTAAGCATTGAGGAACTTACCTGCATCGTCACGAGAGAAGCCGTAGGTCATCTGTGTAAGGTCATTTGTACCGAAGCAGAAGAATTCAGCCTCCTTAGCAATTTCATCAGCAGTAAGAGCAGCACGAGGAATTTCAATCATTGTGCCAACTTCATACTCAAGCTTAATGCCTGCATTTGCAATTTCCTCATCAGCAGTTTCAACAACCATAGACTTAACATACTTAAGCTCTTTAATATCGCCAACGAGAGGAATCATGATTTCGGGCTTAACATTCCAATCTGCATGAGCCTTCTGAACATTGATTGCAGCACGGATAACCGCACGGGTCTGCATCTTTGCAATTTCAGGATATGTTACTGCAAGACGGCAGCCACGGTGACCCATCATGGGGTTGAATTCATGAAGTGAATCAATGATAGCCTTGATAGTATCAACGCTCTTACCCTGAGATTTTGCAAGTAATGCAATATCTTCTTCCGTTGTGGGAACAAATTCATGAAGGGGAGGATCAAGGAATCTGATTGTAACAGGATTTCCTTCAAGAGCCTCATAAAGCTTTTCAAAGTCGCCCTGCTGCATGGGAAGAATCTTAGCAAGAGCTGCTTCTCTTTCTTCAACTGTATCTGAGCAAATCATTTCACGGAAAGCGTCAATTCTGTCGCCTTCAAAGAACATATGCTCTGTACGGCAAAGACCGATACCTTCAGCACCAAGCTCACGAGCCTTCTGTGCGTCACGAGGAGTATCAGCATTTGTTCTTACCTTAAGAGTTCTGTACTTGTCAGCCCAGCTCATAATCTTACCAAAGTCACCGCTGATTGAAGCGTCAACTGTGGGGATTATGCCGTCATATATGTTACCTGTTGAACCGTCAATTGAAATGAAGTCACCTTCATGATATGTTTTACCTGCAAGAACGAATTTCTTATTTTCTTCGTCCATGTTGATTTCAGAACAGCCTGATACACAGCATGTACCCATACCGCGGGCAACAACTGCAGCGTGAGAGGTCATACCGCCGCGAACTGTAAGAATACCCTGAGCAGCCTTCATACCTTCAATATCTTCGGGAGAGGTTTCAAGACGAACAAGAACAACCTTCTCGCCCTTAGCCTTCCATTCCTTAGCATCTTCAGCAGTGAATACTACCTTACCGCATGCAGCACCGGGAGATGCAGCAAGAGCTCTTGCAACAGGAGTTGCAGCCTTAAGTGCCTTAGCATCAAACTGAGGATGAAGAAGTGTATCAAGATTACGGGGATCAATCATAAGAACGGCTTCTTTTTCTGAAATCATACCTTCAGAAACAAGGTCACAGGCAATCTTAAGAGCAGCCTGAGCAGTTCTCTTACCGTTACGAGTCTGGAGCATGTAAAGGTGCTTGTCCTCGATTGTAAATTCCATATCCTGCATATCTCTGTAATGATTTTCAAGTGTCTTACAGATGCCTACAAACTGATCATATACTTCAGGCATAACATCCTTAAGCTGATCAATCTTCTGAGGAGTACGAACACCGGCAACAACATCTTCACCCTGAGCGTTCATAAGGAACTCACCCATAAGGTGCTTTTCGCCTGTTGCGGGATCTCTTGTGAATGCAACGCCTGTACCTGATGTTTCACCCATGTTACCGAATGCCATCATCTGTACATTTACTGCAGTACCCCAAGAATAGGGAATATCGTTATCACGGCGATATACATTTGCACGGGGGTTATCCCATGAACGGAAAACTGCCTTTATAGCACCCATAAGCTGCTGCTTGGGATCGCTTGGGAAGTCCTCGCCGATTTTAGCTTTATATTCAGCCTTAAACTGGTTAGCAAGCTCTTTAAGGTCATCAGCAGTAAGCTCAACATCCTGAGTTACGCCTTTTTCCTCTTTCATTTTGTCGATAAGCTGCTCAAAATACTTCTTACCAACCTCCATAACTACATCAGAATACATCTGAATGAATCTTCTGTAGCAGTCGTAAGCCCATCTGGGGTTACCTGATTTAGCTGCCATAACCTCAACAACCTGCTCATTAAGACCAAGGTTAAGGATTGTGTCCATCATACCGGGCATAGAAGCACGGGCACCTGAACGAACTGATACAAGAAGGGGATTTTCAAGATCGCCAAACTTTTTGCCGCAAATATCCTCCATTTTGCCGATATATTCCATAATCTGTGCCTGAATATCATCGTTGATTTTACGGCCGTCCTCATAATACTGTGTGCAGGCTTCTGTTGTGATTGTAAAGCCCTGAGGAACAGGAAGACCAAGCTTGGTCATTTCAGCAAGGTTTGCGCCCTTACCGCCGAGAAGGTTTCTCATCGAAGCGTCGCCTTCGCTGAAGAGATAAACAAATTTAGTCATTAACTAAACCTCCTAAAATATAATTCTTTAGTCACGCTTTATATCATACACTATTTTAAAGTAAATTTCCAGTATTTTTTCAAAAAAATTATGCAAATATCAAATTTTTTTTGAAATTTTATGTAAATAATCAAGGGATTTGGGCAAATTG
>JAXJXW010000022.1:0-12367 GCA_036307325.1 Clostridia bacterium | reverse complement strand
CTTGTCTTTTCTGAAGTCAATCTGGAAGCGATTTGATATAAACACATATTCACCGTTTCTCTTCAAGAGGCAGTCGCTAAGCTTTTCAGAAACTTAGCTTTCCTTGGAAATGCTGTTTAATTCTGTCCATACTCCGGGGAGCATTCCCTTGTTCTTTATATATTCTATAATTCCCTTAAAGCCGTATTCGGGGAAGCGTGTATCATTCCACTCCCAGTCACCAAAGATACCGCCTTGCCAGCCTGCATCTATGCAAAATACCTCGCAGCCTACCTCTGCAGCCTTGTCAATCAAGGGAACAAGCTTGTGAGTTTCGGGCCTTCCCCAAAGGCAGTTCATATAGTCATTGAAGCATACGGGAATTTCCTTTAAACAGGCCTTTGATGTTTTTCTTCTGTAATCGGTCAATGCTCTGACTGCTTCTTCAAAGCCGCCGCAAACCTCACCATAGAAGCAGGGTGAAGCGGTGTATTCCTTTCCGCTTTCCAGGTTCAGATACCAGTTATCGTTATAGCAGAAGGCAGAGTTTACCTCAACGCCCAGCGTTCCGTTGGGATTTCCGATGATTTCAATGTACCAGTTGCCTGTTGTTTCTATGCCGAAAATGTATGTTTTATTACACTCCATGTCTTCTATAAAGATTTGAGGATAGTAAATAGCCGTGCTGTGGTTTCCCACTGAACGAAGGCGTATTGCATTAACATCAGCATGATTTGACGCATAGTACAAGCCCATATCGGGAAGCGTGGTTTCACGCCACTGGGCTTCTCCCTGCCATGTGAAATAGCATATATGCAGTTTAAATTTTCTGTCATCATGCCAGGGCAAAAGTCCGCCGCCGATATTATCAAAGCAGCCGCTGCTTATGTGGTCAATTCTGATTGTATCACCTGAAGTATTTTTTACGGTATACTGCACCTGCTGCACAGAGCCGCATTCCTCCACCTTATTTGAAACAGTCAAGCCTTCTTCTGATTTATAGCATCCGTTTTCTTCAGTTAATCTTATTCCCGTTCTTCCGGCAATAGTCCATGCCCTTTCGCTGCCGGCAAGCTTAATCATAGGCTTTGATTTTATTTTTTCCATACTGTTCTTTTCCTCCTGTTTGTCTTAAAATATTTCACAGAGTTTTTTATCTGAAATCAAATGAAAAAACAGTTGTCTTATCACTTTCGCCCCAGTTGGAAAGGGGAACAAGGCGAACGCCCGTCACTTCTTTTCCAATTTCAAAATGGTATGCCCTTTTGAGGTTGTTGTTCTCAGCAATAATTTTTTCATCACCTTTTTCAGTAATCAATTCAACATAAAACTTGCGGCAAAGTGTTTTTGGCACATAGAAAACGGGACTGTCAAGCTTTACATTTGCACGCATAATGTGTGTTCTTTCGCAGCCGTCACCAGGGAGAGTGGTGCGCCCCAAATCACTGTCAAAGGTAACATGCACGGAATTTATGTGCTGAGGCTTACTGAAGCGATATTCAATTGGCGTGCCGTTTGAAATTGACATACCGCACTCTGTTGTATTGTAGCAGATGTGGGGTCTGTCCTCGCCGTTTTTCAGTTCATTACCGCCGTTTGTAATCTCGGTATTTTTGCAAAGCTCACTCGTTTCACGCCTGTAATGGGGCAAAAAGCAATCACTGTCAGCGAGAATTTCCCTGAGTTCGGCAATTTTATTTTTATATACACCATGAGGTGTAAGGTCATATTTTGCCGCAAGAGCCGCCGCCGTTCCCACTGCCTGTCCCATAAGGCCGCAGGTAGCCATTACACGGATACTGCTCATTGCCATATGGGTCATGCTGATATTTCTTCCTGCGAAGAAAAGATTTTCCACATTCTTTGAATACAGTGCACGATAAGGAATGCAATAGGACTCCGGTGTGGTTATATCCGTGTTTGGCGAACCCTTATGATAAAATCCGTCGGGGAAATGGTCATCAAGAGGCCAACCTCCGTAAGCTACCGTATCTTCAAAATATTTGTCCTCTGTAATGTCACGCTCTGTAATTATATATTCGCCCACCATTCTTCTGGACTCTCTTTTTCCGGGCAGAAATCCCAAAAATTCAAGCTCCCAGTTATCGGCGTTATACTCACCTGAATTTTTTATATGATCCCAGGTTCCCAGTGCAAGAGGAATAAGCTCTGATGTAATTTCCTCCGTTTCGTGAATGGTGTCACGGTTTCCGCCCAGCTCAAGATACCAAAAATTTTCATATGAGCTTTCAAGATTGGGATTGCGGTGTTTAAAGTTCTCACTTGTGAGCTTTGTAGACCATGACGGAGGTGTAAATTTTACAGGTCTGTCTGTTTCACGCCCCTGCAAAAGGCAGCTCAGACCCATTGTAAGGTCATCAGCAACCTTAACATGTGTATCCTCACCGAATTCATCCGCACTTTCACGGCCGATACGGAACTGTGCACCTGTAAGGGGCGCAAGTATGGAATCGCCGGAGCAATCCGCATAGTTTTTGGCATATACATCTATAAAGGTCTGGGTTGTCATCTGGTAACCGCTTACCTTTGTTATACGAACATTTCTTCCGTCGGCAAAATCACCGTTTTGCACCCGGGCATCCATACAGGTACAGTTAAGAAGCAAGGTAAGATTTTCCTCTCGCTTTACAAAATCGTACAAAACCGTATCCCATATGTAGTAATTCTTGGTGGAATTTCTGTAGTAATTTTCCATTTGGATTTCTTCAAGAATACCTGTTTCACGGTTATTTTCACCCTGAGCACCGCACACCCACATTCTTATTTCAGAAGAGGCGTTACCCCCAAGAACAGGTCTTTCATGCATTAGCACCGTTTTTGCTCCGTTTCTTGCGGAAGCAATAGCTGCACATATTCCTGCCATACCGCCGCCAATTACACATAGGTCTGCGTGAATTTCTTGTCGTCTTAGCATTTTCTTAAATCCTTCCTTATATGGTAAATATTTACCGACTTATCCGCCATGAGCAGTGGCGGCAAGTAGCACATTTATTATTTACAACGCCGGCTCTGTATTTTTCACTTTTTTCGTTCAGAAAAATATTTTCAAGCGTATCATCTCTTATATTCCCTGCTGAAAAATCGTAAAAATCCGTACAGTAGAGCACCTCTCCGTTCCACGCAATATGAACATGGCGAAAGGGAGACAGGCAGTGAATGGTGCAATCATCAGTATGGATTTTGTGGGTAACGGTGTAATTGTACTTGCCCGTATCAATTCCGTCTAAGATTTTGCCATTACACCCTGTGGAGCTTTCCCATGAGTCTATATCACGGGCATCAATATCAAAGTCACCCTTAAGCCACGCCTTATACTCATTTATTTCGTCTTTGGAAAGGGCAATCATATCCTGCAAATAAAGGTCTTTTATGCCAAGGCTGTTGAGACCCTCCATAAATTCGGGCAGTGAGGATAAAAGCTTTTGAGTGATAACTGACATTACCGTTACATTTGGGTGCGCCAAAGCCTTTAGAGCCGTTGTAACCCTTTGATAAACGCCTTTTCCCCGAATTTCATCATGGACTGCTTCAGGCCCGTCTATTGAAACATAAAGCCTGTCAACACAGGTGCTTAACACATTAAAGTGCTCATTTATGAGAACGCCGTTTGTTATAACCTCTGTATTAAAATTCTTTTCCTTTAAAAGAACCAGAAGCTCATCAAAATACTGACTTACCATAGGCTCTCCGCCCCATACGGTAACGGTTATATTTTCACCATGGGTTTCTCTGTATTCCACAAGCTGGGATATAATGTTTTTCCAGTCATCAATGGACATGGGGCTTCCGCTGCTATCAGCGAAAAACCCCTTTTTTCCCCATTGTCCGCAAAAAGGGCATCTCAGATTACAATTTCTTGTAATCTGAAAATGCACCTGCTTTATTTTTTTTTCTATCATTCTCCGAAATACTCCATGCCCATAAGCAAATCGTCAATAGCCTTAATCTGAGTTTTCATAAGGTTAGGTGAATACAGGCCTCTCTTTTCTGCAATACCGCCGTTTTCCATAGCCTTAGCAATAGCCTCGTTTGCCTTATACATATCATCAAGGCTTTCTCTTACATTAAATCTGCCGGGGCTTGTGGGAGCAGGTGGCCAACGGCTGTCGGATACCCATGCGCTTGCGAGAGCCATCATAGCATTGTTAAGGTCAGTATCCAGTGTGTCAATTGTTTCACCAAGCTTTTCGGCAACGGCCTTTATTCCGTTCAGGATGGAAAGGCATACGGGGTCCATAATTCTTGAATACTCTGTATTAGCCCAAGCCTTAGCCGTACCGCCGTGCCATGCAACGCCGTTTTCGATGTTGTCAACATACTTATTTTCAAAGACATTGCCTTCTGCAAGCACTTCTGAGGGAGTTGCAAATTCATAGCCGGCTTCCTTTGCGTTATCGAGAATTTCCTTAAAGCGGTTTACGCTTTCAGGCTCTTCTTCAAAGAATCTTGCCTGATTGAACTGCTTTACATAGAAATATGCGCTTGAGCCGATATATTCGGCATCCTCTGCATAGGGCATAATAAATGTGCCTGTCTGTGCAATTCTGTCCTTCCAGATTCCCAGCATATTCTTGATTTCGTCCATGTTAATCGGCTCTTCTCTCAAGCCCTCTGTTGCGCCCATAAGGTACCACAGAAGGAGATTTGCCATACAGTCTGAACGGAAGATAAGCTTCAAGCCGTTGGGAGCAACTGAAGGATTTGTGATAAACTTCAAGAATTCCGGCTTATCCTTTATGTATTCCTCAATCTTGAAGAGGTGGTTTTTGTTTGAGTGACCTGCAACATCAAATGCAAGACCTGTTGCATTTCTTATCTCATCAAAGGAGAGCATAAGTGAATCGGCATCCATAACGAGAGCTTCAAGGCCTGCTTCCTTGTACACATCGGGAATATATCCTGCCCAGCCGCATTCGGGATTCCAGCCGATTTTCGGGCGCTTGCCTGTATATTTTTCCCAAACATCGAGAGAATGCTTCAATGAATGAACACATACCTCCTTGGGAATATTTGCAAGCATGAAATGAATGTACGGGCTTGCTACGGGCTCCACCTTACCTTCTGCAACAAGCTTTCTGAGCTTTTCAATAACCTCAGGAGCCTGCTTTGCAGTTTCTTCAATAGTAATACCGCTTGCTTCAAAAGCAATCTTGTAGTCTCCGCCGTCAACAAGGTCAAACAGCTTTTCGTAGCAGTTTTTCATTACCCAAAGTCTTTTTTCGGGTGCAAGCTGAGAGTACTGGATATTTGCATGGGGCATAAAAATTATTTTTGGTTTATTCATTGTTTAAATCCTTTCTGATATAAATTTATATGATTTTTCAAGGCCCTGCTGAATATCCTCAACATTTTCATATTCAAACAGTACAGGACCGTTAAATCCGTTCATTGCGTTTAAAATAGCGTTCCAGTCCATATGGCTTGCGCCGCAGAATGACGGAAGGATATGGCCTGAGGCAACCGGCACAAAATCCTTAAAATGGGCATATGCCGTTTTGTCCTTTATTTCACTGTAAAATTCTTCGGGGTTCTTTATTCCCACTGCGTAAAGGTTTGCAGGGTCGTAGCAAATTCTTGCATTGTCGGGAATGGCTGCAATTATTTTTTTGAGCGAGTCAAGGTCGGTTGTTGTGCTCATTATATGCTCAACACCGTCATCAAAGCCGTTTACGCCGCCGTGAGTTTCTATTACAGGATATACGCCCTTTTCTTCGGCGTATTGTGCAGTCTCCTCAAGGCACTTTATCATATTGTCCCACCTGTCGCCTACAACATCTGCAATCGGTGAAAAGCCCGCAAATATTCTGAGATATTTAACGCCCAGCTTTGCACAGATGTCAATTACTCTTTTCACCTTGGGAACATCATTTTTGTCACCGTTTGTAAAGTCATTTCCCGTTGCGGCACAGCAAAGCTCCACACCGTATTTCTCATAGAGAGCTTTGACCGCTTCAAGCTCACCGTCATCAGCTGAGATGGGTATATCATTAGGAGCGTTGGCAATTCCCAGCTCCAGAACCTTAAGCCCCATCTCGTTTGTTATTTTAAGCTGCGTTTCAAGGGGAGTTTCCCGAAAGCCCCACGCGGCGTTTCCAAACTTCATTTCAAAGCACCTCTTTTTCTTAATAAGACCACATTTCCGAAAACCTCTTTTGTTTCGGAAATCCTTATATTATCCTGCACCGAAACGGCACCGTTATAAAGGCATTTTTCTATTTCCCAATTGCCGTTTGATGAAATTACAAGCTCCTTGGGATTGTTAAAGCAGTGATATACAAGCAGTGCTCTTTCTCCGTCATCAGAGTATCTTATAACCGCCTGTGTACCCTCAGGGTATCTGAAATTTATGGAAGGCTCGGTTCTGTAAACCACGCTTTTTCCGTGTTTTATAATATCCGATACGCTCTCATAAAACTCCTCTGCCTTGTATATTTCACCCATTTGCTCCTCGGAAAGCCCTGCAATATTGCCTGACCAGCAAATTCTTCCCAAAAATCCTGCGGATATTGTGTATGCATATCTGTCAGCATTGAATTCAGGCTTCAGCACGCACCATATCTGGCTTTGGCGGGGAGGTATAAGGTAGTGAAGATTTGCCGCTATAATTGGGAATTCAAAGCACTCATGAGCATCTGAAAACGAGCACATTGCCGTAACAGACATCATTGCAGGCTCCAGACGCATTCCCCCGGAGGAGCAGTTTTCGATTACTATGTCAGGAATTTCTCTTTTGATTTTTCTGAAAAACTCCCGAACTGCCTCCATGTGCAGTCTTAAGCCTTCGCCGCCGCTTTCAGCACCGTCACACACGCTTTGAATATCGGCATTGTAATCAACCTTTAAGTACCCGATTCCGTTATCCTTAAGGAATGAAATTACCTTTTCTTCAAGAAATTCATTTGCTTTTGGGTTTCTTAGATCCCAAAAGCTTTCACGACCACTCTTATTCACCTGACCCACAATTACACTGCCGTCATGTTTTAAATGCATGTCATCAAATTCGGGCAGAAAATGCTTTGAATTCTCACTTGTGCATTCAAATTCCATCCATACACCCGGCACAAAGCCCTTGTCTCTTACAGCGTCAGCGTAGGCCTTCATGCCGTTTGGGAACAAATCCCTTTTGTAGTTCCAGTCACCGGTAGCGTCAAACCAGCCGGCATCCATAACCAGATACTTTACTTTTGTATTTTGAAGCTTGTCTGCCAGTTCTAAATTTTTGTCATGAGAGGGATGGCCCCAGCTTGTGCACCATTCGTTGAAAATAATCGGCATACCCTCTTCCCCGTATGCGTCAACATCTCTTGCACGCATTTTCAGAAATATATCGGAAAGTTCTGAAATATCACCCTTTACAGCGGCAATAAGTGCTTTTGGTGCTGAAAAGCTTTCCCCGTTCTTCACTGTTTTAAACCAGTTTCCGAAATACACATCACCAAGGCCGCCCGTAAATGAAATATCTGTACCCATTCTTGAAAATTCCATCTGCCATGTACTGGAGCAGTATAGCTGCATTCCCCACATAACGCCGCAGGCTTTATCCTCAGCGGCGGCGTAGGGAAAATACTCCGCCGTAGCTCTGGAGCCTCTCGTGCCTATTTTATAGTTGGAAAAGTTTCCGCCCCATGCTTTTTCAAGGTTGAGCTCAGGGAGGGTATAGGTCATATGCTTGCCCTCTGTTGCCCAGCCCGACTTAAAGAGATGAATTACAAGGTTTTTTGAAGAATCGTCACGGCAATATGGGCTTAGCCCGTCAAGTGCGGCACTTGAAATCATTTCAAGGTTTACGCTTTTTCCCGTGTTATTCACAAAGGTGCACTGAACCTCAAAGCCCTCCTCACCGTGGTAATGTGTAAGCTTATGTATTACCTCGTAGCCTTCAGGGGCTTCCATAAGAGTGCTGATAATTGTTTTGCCCGCTTCTTCTGTGCATTCTTGTGATTTAAACTTTAAATCGTCATAGGACTGCCCCAGCTTGCAGCCGCCTGCATATGGCGAACGGCAGTGGTGAGAAAGCTGCACATAGCACAGTGCGCCGGGAAACCAATCATAGCAATCGGCAAACTGACTGTCCGTTTTATAACTGTTGAAATTATCCTTGGGAGGCTCAGGTGCGCCGTCAGGCACAAGGCTTAAAAATACCTTTCCGCTATTGTCCATCACGGTGTAGCGCACAAGGGTACTGCCCAATTTGTAATCTTTATTCGTATAACTGTTTTGCATATGCTCCTCCGCTTATTCTTACTTGCTCCAGTCGAACAGTATTTTGAAGCAGTCTGCTCCTGCCTTTAACTGATGTTCAAAAGCTTCCTTGGCTTTAGATACACCCCATACCTCATAGGGCAGCTTAGATGTGTCAAACTTGCCTTCGGAAATCCACTGAAGCACCTGCTCCTTGCAGCCGCCGCGGAGAGCGCAGGTCATTGTTATTGTGGCATTTTTAACGAACCAGCGGTGATAGTGGTCAAAGATTATTCTGTCGGGATAATCGCCCTGCAGGTGGATATGTGCGGGAATATCGTCATCCTCCCAGCCGCCGTCTTTAATATACTTGTGCAATGTTCCCACAACCTCAGGGTTACCGGAGCATTCCATAAGCTGGTCAGCCATTTTTCCGTTTGTAGCTTCGTAAATTACAGAAACTGCATTTTCGGGAGATGTAACAATATCTGCATAATTTTCTGCGATAGACCTTCTGAAGGCATTTCTTTCAATGCAGATAACCTGTAAGGTTGGCTCTAAAATCTTAAGCTCCTGAATTGCGGAAATACCAACCATACCTGCACCCACAACAACGATTGTTTCCTTGGGGCGAAGTGTCAGGCGCTTTATTCCCTTAAGGGGCACACATGCAAGGTATGCAAGAACTGCCTGCTGGTCTGTAACATTGTCGGGAATTTTTACCATGTAGTCAAACTGGTCATTTGTTGTATTTGAGTCTTTAATGGTGTATTCGCTTCCGCCGCCCCATGCTGCACACACATCGCCGTATTTGCGGCATTCGTTAATCATAACTCTGTCGCCGACCTTTAAGCTGCGTGCACTTTCGGGAATTCTGGAAAGGTCAACCCCTGCATCGGGAGCTGCAACAATAACGCCGGCTGTTTCATATCCCGGCACAAGGGGATACCAGCACTGCTCAGGGTGCTGCATACCGCGGTATGTTTTCATATCGGTGCCTGTGCTGATGCTGCTGAAGGTGGTCTTAGCAACAAAAGCGTCAGCCATAGGCTCTGTAAGCTTAATTTCACGCACATTTGCCTCAAAGGGGCGTTCAATTACAACTGCTCTTGTAGTTTTAAAATCGTTTGCTTTCATTTTTGTTTCTCCTTCTGATAATAAATTTATCGGTGTTTTATCCGAGGTAAATATAACCCAATTATATTTTAATTATTTTCAGCTGCAAAGCTTTGCAAATTCCTTGCAAATGTTATCCAAAGCTTTTTCTGCGTTTTCACGGTTGTCTGCGAAGATTTCATAATAGAACTTAATTTTCGGCTCTGTGCCTGACGGGCGTACAGCGCACCATCCGTTTGGCAAAATAAATTTTAAAACATTGGATTTGGGAAGGCCGTCAACGCCGTTTTGGTAGTCAAGCCTTTTTGTAACCTCAAAGGGCATATCATTGTTGCGGAAGGTTTCCATAAGCTGCTGAATTTTTTTACTTCCGTCAGCACCCTTAAGGGTAAGGGTTTCCAGCTTCTGAATGCAGAAGCCGTATTTCTTGTAAAGAAGCATCAGCCCATCATAGAGTGTCATTCCCTTTTGCTTGTAATCTGCTGCAGCCTCGCAAACGAGCATTGCGGCAACAACTGCGTCTTTGTCTCTTGCATATGTGCCTTTAAGGTAGCCGTAGCTTTCCTCCAGCCCGAAAAGGTATTCATGGTTTTTGTTTTCTTCAAATTCTTTAATCTTTTCTCCGATAAACTTGAAGCCCGTTAAAACATCTATGGTTGCCGCGCCGTAATCATCGGCAATTTTTCTTACCATTTCCGTTGTAACAATGGTTTTCACAACTGCGCCGTTTTCGGGAAGTGTGTTGTTTTCCTTTTTGTTGCGGAGTATGTATTCAAAAAGGAGGCAGCCCGTCTGGTTACCGTTTAACACCTTAAACTCACCGTCATTTGTCTTTACCACAACGCCAATTCTGTCACTATCGGGGTCAGTGCCGAAAATCAGGTCTGCATTTTGCTTTTTGGCGTATTCCACGGCAATATCAAAGGCCTCACTGTTTTCGGGGTTTGGGGATTTAACAGTGGGGAAATCGCCGTTTGGCTGTTCCTGTTCGGGAACAACAAACACATTTTTAACCCCCGTTTCCGCCAAAATTCTCTGTACGGGGATATTGCCTGAGCCGTGCAGAGGCGTATAAACCACCTTGAAATCCTCAGGAATCACCGTACCCAGTGACTGCCCCTTTACGGCTTTTATGTACTCAGCGTCAACCTCCTCACCGATTATGGTTATATCGGGGTTTTCGCACATTTTTATACCGTCAAAAATATCGGTTTTGTCTATGTATTTTATGATAACATCTGCCGTTTCGGGCGGAATCTGGCCGCCGTCTTCTCCGTAAACCTTATAACCGTTGTACTCCTTGGGGTTGTGGCTTGCGGTAACAACAATACCCCTTACACAGCCCAGAAAGCGCACTGCAAAGGACAATTCGGGGGTGGGTCTTAAATCGTCAAACAGATATGTCTTTATGCCGTTTGCACAAAGCACATTTGCCGCCTCAAGGGCAAAGGCTCTTGAGTTATTTCTGGAATCGTGAGCAATTACAACGCCCCTTTTTGCATACTGTTCACCGCAGTCAAGAATTTCATTTGCAAGGCCCTGGGTAGCCTGGCGAACAGTGTACTTGTTCATTCTGTTGGTGCCTAATCCCATTACGCCGCGCAGACCGCCCGTTCCGAATTCTAAGGAACGGTAAAAGGCGTCTTGCTTTTCGTTTTCAGCCATTAGTTCAAGCACGGCTTTACTTTCACCGTCAACATTTTTCATCCATTTTTCATATTCTGCTATGTAGTTCATATATTCCTCCTGTAAATTATTTTCTTTGTACTAATGAGGGTGCCATTCCGTAGCTGCGTTTAAACAGCTTTGAAAAATACGACAGAGAGTCAAATCCCACGAAGGCTGCAATTTCACTCACCGTCATATCCGAGGTGGTGAGCAGATAATATGCATGCCTTAGCCTTTCGTTATTTATAAAGTCAATGGCACTGCAGCCGATAACATCCTTGAATTTACTGCTGAAATAATTGGGGCTGTAATTAAAGTGCCTGCTTATATGGTTTACCGTAATGGGCTCTCTGTAATTCTTTTTTATGTAATCAACTGCATCAAAAATTCTGCCGCCGCCATTCTTTTTACCGTTCATTTTCTCCGGCAAATCCACGCAGTAATTCATCAGATAGGCAAGCATCATTTCAAGGGCGCTTTTAGCGTAAATCTCACTGCCAAATTCCGACTCTATTTTGCAATAATTTTCAAGAATTCCTAAAAACATTTCCCTGCATTTTTTTAAATCAGTCTCAGTGAGTGTGCCGAAAAGGCTTTTCTTCAAGGTATTGAAGCAATCTCTCATTTCGGCAGACAAAATCCTGTCTGTAAATTTGACGCTCAGAAGCTCTCCTCCGCCGTCTGTGGGATATATGTCATGAATATCGTTTGGGAGTGACATCCAGAAATCTGCCGTCTTTACCTCCATAAGCACACTGTTGATTTGCAGCTTTAATGTTCCCGAAATCACTATTTCAAGCTCATAAAACGAATGGGTGTGCACAAATCTTTCGGTGCGAGGCTCCAACACATTTTTTTCGATTATCAGATAATCTGTATACAGTATGGTTTCTGCCCGTTTTTTTGGCATACACACCACACTGATAGGCTTGTTTTCCACCGTAAATCACCACACTATCATCCTATATAGATTATAAAATATTATATTTGCGGTGTCAATAGTTCTGCGCTCAAAATCAGAGAATATTACAAACAAAAAGTGAATATGTCTATTTTATTTAAGAAACTTTTACTTTATAATGAAATTAAAGAGAAAAAAACAAAGGAGTGTTAATGATGATGTATTACAACGAAACATATCTTGTCCGCAATCCGGAAAATCCCATTATTAAGCCGGCAAGTGTTAAGGATGCATATGCAACATTTAACTGCGGTCAGACAATGTATAAGGGCAAAACAATATTGCTTGTTGCCGTTCAGAAGACCACAAGCCCGAAGCCTCGCCTTCATGTGGCAGAAAGTGATGACGGTGTGCATTTTACAGTTCGTGAAAAGCCCTTTATTGAAAGCTCAGAGCATGAGGTTTTTGGCCGTCTTGACACATGGACAATAGACCCCAGAG
>JAXJXW010000021.1:0-17284 GCA_036307325.1 Clostridia bacterium | reverse complement strand
ATATTACAATTAAGGGAGCAAGGGAAAACAATCTTAAAAATGTGGATTTGAATATTCCCCGTGACAAGCTTGTGGTTGTTACGGGGCTTTCAGGCAGCGGCAAGACCTCTCTTGCCTTTGACACAATTTATGCCGAAGGACAGCGCCGATATGTTGAATCCCTTTCATCTTATGCGAGAATGTTTCTGGGAAGAATGGATAAGCCTGAAGTGGACTTTATTGAAGGGCTTAGTCCCGCAATAAGCATTGACCAGAAAACAACAAGTAAAAACCCCCGTTCAACGGTTGGTACCGTTACTGAAATTTACGACTATCTCAGGCTTTTATACGCCAATGTGGGAATACCTCATTGCCCTGTGTGCGGAAAGGTAATCAGGCAGCAGACTCTTGACCAGATTGCAGACCGTGTGCTTGAACTCCCCGAAGGAAGCCGTATCCAGGTGCTTGCACCTATTGTCCGAGGGAAAAAGGGCGAACATAAAAAAATTTTCGAGAACGCAAGAAAAAGCGGATATGTGCGTGTGCGTGTTGATAAAATAATTTATGATTTAAGCGAAGAAATTGAGCTTGACAAGCAAAAAAAGCACTCTGTGGAAATTGTGGTGGACAGACTGGTTATGCGCGGCGACATAAGAAGGCGCCTTGCGGATTCAATAGAAATTGCCCTTCATCAGGCAAACGGAATTGTAATGATTTTAAACGGTGAAGAGGAAATGCTTTTCAGCCAGAACTACGCCTGTGAGGATTGCGGTATAAGTATGGAGGAGCTTTCGCCCAGAATGTTCTCCTTTAACAATCCCCTTGGGGCATGCCCCAAATGCAGCGGTATAGGGATTCTTAAAAGGGTTGACCCTTCTCTTGTTTTAATCAGTGATGAGCTTTCCATACTTGAAGGGGCGTTTTCCGTAAGCGGCTGGCGAGGCGCCGATAAGGAGGACAGTATCGCAAACTCCGTATACAAAGCCCTGGCAAAAAAATATAATTTCAGGCTGGATGTGCCTGTGAAAAATCTTCCCCAGGAGGCAGTAAATATAATCCTCTTCGGAACGGGGAACGAGGAATTGGAGATTGAGCATTTCGGAAAGGGCGGAACACGCCGCTACAAGGTGAAGTTTGAGGGGCTTGTAAACAACCTTCAGCGAAGGTATGACGAAACCACAAGCGAGTGGGCACGCTTTGACATAGAAAGGCTCATGCGTGAAATCGAGTGTAATGAATGCGGCGGAAAAAGGCTGAGAAAGGAAAGCCTTGCCGTTACAGTAGGCGGAAAGAATATTGATGAGGTTTGTAATTTGTCCGTTGATAATGCCAAGGTGTTTTTTGAAAATCTTGAATTTTCGGAAAAGGAGCAGAAAATATCAGAACAAATTATGAAGGAAATCCTTGCAAGAATAGGCTTTTTAAATAATGTGGGGCTGGATTACCTTACAATGGCACGGTCCGCAGGAACTCTTTCAGGGGGAGAGGCACAGCGAATAAGGCTTGCAACACAGATAGGCTCAGGGCTTATGGGTGTGCTTTATATTCTTGACGAGCCAAGCATAGGACTGCACCAACGGGATAACAACAAGCTTATTGACGCCTTAAAATCTCTTCGGGATATGGGAAATACCTTAATTGTTGTGGAGCATGACGAGGACACCATGCGTAGTGCCGATTATATAGTTGATGTTGGCCCCGGTGCAGGCATAAACGGCGGCGAAATTGTTGCCGCAGGAACGGTGGAGGATATAATAAACAATAAAAATTCAATAACGGGGGATTACCTCAGCGGAAGAAAGAAGATAGAGGTGCCCTCTGTCCGCAGAAAAGGAAACGGAACACATCTTGAAATTGTGGGCGCAGGGGAGCATAATCTGAAGAACATAAATGTTAAAATTCCACTTGGGGAGTTTGTGTGCGTAACGGGTGTTTCAGGTTCGGGAAAAAGCTCCTTAATAAATGAAATTCTTTACAAGCATCTGGCGTGCAAGCTCAATCATGCAAAGCTTGTGCCGGGAAAGTGCAAAAAGATAAACGGAATAGAAAACCTTGATAAGGTTATAGATATTGACCAGTCTCCCATAGGAAGAACGCCCAGGTCAAATCCTGCAACCTATACAGGTGTGTTTAACGATATACGGGAGCTGTTTTCACACACTCCGGAGGCAAAGGCAAGAGGATATAATTCCGGAAGATTCAGCTTTAATGTCAGGGGCGGAAGATGTGAAGCCTGCTGCGGTGACGGAATACTTAAAATAGAAATGCACTTTTTGCCCGATGTATATGTGCCCTGTGAGGTGTGTAAGGGGAAGCGGTATAACCGTGAAACACTGGACATTCATTACAAGGGCAAAAACATTGCCCAGGTGCTTGATATGACTATTGAAGAGGCGGTTGAATTTTTTGATGCAATCCCCAAGATAAAAAATAAACTGCAAACCATAAAGGAGGTTGGCTTGGGCTATATTAAGCTGGGGCAGTCCTCCACAACCTTGTCAGGGGGAGAAGCCCAGCGTGTAAAGCTTGCAACAGAGCTGAGCAAACGCCCCACAGGAAAAACCATTTATATTCTTGACGAGCCTACAACGGGACTTCACAGTGCCGATGTTCACCGCTTAATCAATGTCCTGGGAAAGCTTGTTGAAAATAAAAACACCGTTGTTGTAATTGAGCACAACCTGGATGTAATAAAAACGGCAGATTATATTATTGACCTTGGCCCCGAAGGTGGCACAAAGGGCGGCACGCTTGTGGCGTGTGGCACCCCTGAGGAGATTGCCGAAAATCCAAATTCATATACGGGGATGTTCTTAAAAAATATGCTGTAATATATGCCTTCTGTTTTGAATATATTTACAAGACAGGAGGCGATTTTTTGCAGGAAAATATTCAGAATAAAAAATACGGAAACCTTATACTGGAGAACAGACAAAAGCTGACCGTTTCGGGAATAAGCGATGTGGAAAGCTTCGACTCCGGTAAAATTGTACTTCTGACAAATGACGGAACCCTTACAATAACAGGGCAAAGCATGAAGGTTAAAAAGCTTAGCTCCGAAAGCGGCGAGGCAACCGTTGAGGGAGAAATTGACGGCTGCGTATATGCAAAGGGTAGGTCTGTAAAAGAAGGCTTTTTAAAGCGGGTGCTTAAATAATGGAAGTGTCATCCCTTCATCAGATGAATGTGTTTTTTCTCTGCGTTATATCGGGCATTGTGTGCGGATTGTTTTTTGACCTTCAGCGGTCATTGAGAAGAGTTGCCCGTGCAGGAATGGTGAGAACACTTTTTCAGGATATTATTTTTGCCCTTGTGTATATGGGCACCGCATTTTACTGTGCATATTCCTTTAACAACGGAGAAATAAGATATTATCAAATAATGGGCGTTCTTTGCGGAATGCTGGTTTATGCGGCGTTTTTATCCGAAACGGCCATGAAAATAATGGCGTTTATTTTTGCATCGCTTCTTAAATTTGTAATTGCCCCTATATGTATACTTCTTCATGCAATAGGGGCTGTTTTTACAAGAATAAGGCTGTTTTTTAAAAAATTCCTTGGAAAAATCAAGACCTTTCTGAAAGGATTTTTCGCCAGGATGAAAAAAAGAAGAAACAAACTGAAAAAAAGAATGAAAATGTTGTAAAAAATCTCTTTACAAACGCCTTCGTTTGGTTTATACTACTATGATAGAAGGGGTGAAGTTTGTGAGAAAGGCCGTCAAGCATAAACAAGGTAAATCCAAAGGTTTGAAAAATACCCGTGTTATAAGCATCGTAATCGGTATCGTACTTGTCTGCAGCTTCTTATATACTCTCATCGGTCAGCAAATTCGCCTTATTGAAATAAGACGGGAAATTGCTGCTTGCGAAAAGGAAATTGATTCCAAGAAAAAGGAGCAGTCTGTCCTTAAAGAAAAGGCAGAATACAGCTCAAGTGATAAATTCTATGAGGATAAAGCCCGTGACGAGGGGTATGTCCGTGAGGATGAAATGGTATTCGTTATAGAAAACTGAAGATATTATACATATTGAAAGGGGTAAAATACCTTTATGGCACTGGAAGTAGGACAAATAGTAGAGGGCAAAGTATCGGGAATAACGGGTTTCGGTGCGTTTGTTGATTTGCCCGGTGGAGAAACAGGGCTTGTGCACATCTCTGAAGTAGCAAGAAATTATGTTAAGGATATCAACGAGCATCTTTCACTTAATCAGACGGTTAAGGTGAAGGTTCTGTCTCTTGATGAAAAGGGCAAAATAAGCCTTTCCATAAAAAAAGCACAGGAGTATTCGTCACGCCGCACAAGTGAGCCGTTCAGCGGTGTACCTGCCGAGATTGACTGGAGCAGCTCAAATAACAAGCAGGATATGTCTTTTGAAGATATGATGGCTAATTTTAAACAGTCAAGCGATGCGAGAATGCTTGACATAAAAAGAAATACAGAGTCTAAGAGAGGCAACAGAAGAAAGTAGTCGTAGCCTGACGATTCAAATTTAAGCGGTGAAAGGGATATATGCCCCGTGCCGAATTCGGCTTTGTATTTTAAAGTGTGATGGCTTTTTATAAATATGAGTTCAGCGGGGCTGGGACAAAATGATAAAATAAAATCGTTTTGTTCCGGCCCCTTTTTTAGCAAAGCATAAAAACCTAATGGAGACTGTATTTGCCTAATGACTCCACCCGTTCAATCTCCTTTTGCGTGATTTTTTTCATTGAAATACCCAGTACATTGCAAAGACTGGCAATGTAAAAAAGGCTTTCGCCTATTTCATTTTCAATAATGCTTCGGCAGTCTCTGCAAAGCTCCCCGTCAATGCAGGAGCCTGCGCTCAGCCGTTCGGCGGCACTGGAGTTAAAGTCAATTACGCCCTTTTTCCCGTGTATTTCTATGCAGCCGCAGCCTGTGGCGGATTTTATGGTGCTTCGGCACATTCTGGCGCAGCTTGTCTGACATTTTGTGAGAATATCAAGAATATTGCTGTTCCTTATTAAAAGACTGCCTACCTTCTCTTGAAATGCGTCGGTTGAAGTGTTTTTCATATTATGCCCCCTGAAATGTTGATAATATAATTATAATCCCCAAGAGATTTAAGGTCAATGAGAGCCTTTGACGAAAAAAGATATAAAAAGGCATACTGAATTAAAAAAATATGGTGACTGCTTTTTATTTTGTTTGCAAACATTGACAATTTCTGCAATGGTTGATATAATAATAAAATGTGTTTTAAGTGTCATAAGCGTGCATAAGGAGGCAGTTGAATGGATAACGATATACACGGATTCAGTGTACTTGTTGTTTGTGCAAATGATAAATTCAGGGCTTCTTTTTCGCAGATTTTTTCCAAGGCCGGCCCGTGCAGATTGTCTTTTGCCGCAGATATTTGCGAGGCGCAGGAAAAGCTTGCGGCAGGGCACTTTGAAATTGTCGTTATAGATTCCCGTGAGGAAAGCTCAC
This sequence comes from Clostridia bacterium, assembly GCA_036307325.1. Classification (GTDB taxonomy): domain Bacteria; phylum Bacillota; class Clostridia; order UMGS1883; family UMGS1883; genus UMGS1883. The sequence goes on along the minus strand of JAXJXW010000021.1, from coordinate 11,851 downwards.
AAACGGAAGAGTTTGCTATGAAATGTGCGAAAAATGAAGAAACGGGCGTTATCTTCATTGTTTCGGAAGCCGATTATGAAGAGGCGGCTCACCGCCTTGAGAGAAATTTCGTTTTTGTTCTTGTAAGGCCCGTTTATTCACGGGTGATTTTACAGGCGGTAAAAATTATGCGAATGGCTCTTTTCAGGCTCAGGCGTTCTCAGCGCAGGGCAGAGTCACTTGACGCCAAAATGGATGAAATCAGGGCTGTGAATCACGCAAAATGGGTTCTTATAAAAAGCCTCGGATTAACCGAGGAGGAAGCACACAAAACAATCGAAAAGCAAGCAATGGATACGAGGGTAAGCAAGCGTGATGTTGCGGAAAATATAATAAAAACTTATCAGAATTAGGAGTGAACGGTATGACGAAATACATTTTTGTGACAGGCGGTGTTGTATCAGGCCTTGGAAAGGGGATAACGGCCGCCTCTTTAGGCAGGCTTCTTAAGGCACGGGGTCTTAAGGTGGCAGCACAAAAGCTGGACCCGTATATCAATGTGGATCCGGGCACAATGAGCCCCTATCAGCATGGAGAGGTTTATGTCACTGAAGACGGTGCAGAAACTGACCTTGATCTTGGTCACTATGAAAGATTTATTGATGAGGATCTGAATAAATTTTCAAACCTTACAACAGGTAAGGTTTATTCAAATGTGCTTAATAAGGAGCGCCGGGGAGAATACCTTGGAAGTACCGTTCAGACTATTCCGCATATTACAAATGAAATAAAAGAGTTTATCTATAATGTAGGCAAAAAGAGTGACGCCGATATTGTTATTACGGAAATCGGCGGAACAACGGGTGATATAGAAAGCCAGCCCTTTATTGAGGCTATAAGGCAGGTGGGCCATGAAGTAGGCCCTCACAATGCCGTTTATATTCATGTTACCCTTGTGCCCTATCTTAAGGCATCGGGAGAGCATAAATCCAAGCCCACTCAGCATTCCGTTAAAGAGCTTCAGGGAATGGGCGTTTCTCCCAATATAATTGTGCTTCGCTGTGACGAGCATATTGAGGATGAAACAATCTTTGCAAAGATTGCACATTTTTGTAATGTGGACCCTGACTGCGTAATTGAAAATGTTACAATTCCCGTGCTTTACGAGGCACCTCTTATGCTTGAAAAATCAGGATTTTCCGATATTGTATGCCGTGAGCTTCAGATAGACTCAAAGCGAGGAGACCTTGGAGAGTGGAAGGAGCTTATTAAGAAAATCAATAGCCGTGACAAATCTGTTCGTATTGCCCTTGTGGGAAAATATGTTCAGCTTCACGATGCATATCTTTCCGTTGCAGAGGCACTTCGCCATGCAGGCTATGAGCTTGGAAGCAAAATTGATATTGATTGGATAGATTCCGAAACAATAACGGAGGACAATTACAAAGAGGTATTAAAGGAGGCTGACGGAATACTTATTCCCGGAGGCTTCGGTAACCGCGGAACGGAAGGGAAAATCCTTTCTGCAAAATATGCCCGTGAAAATAAGATTCCCTATTTGGGAATATGCCTTGGAATGCAGATTGCCGTTATTGAGTACGCAAGAAATGTGTTAGGGTATAAAGACGCCAACTCCCGTGAGTTTGATGAGCTGAGCGAACATAAGGTAATAGACTTTATGCCCGGACAAAATGACGAAATTGATAAGGGCGGCACACTTCGCCTTGGCAGCTATCCCTGCCATATTGTGGAAGGCACAACCATGGATAAGTGTTATAAATCAACCATAATAAATGAACGCCACCGCCACCGCTATGAATTCAACAATGAGTTCCGTGATGAGCTTAGCAAGGCAGGTCTTGTAATCAGCGGAACCTCTCCTGACGGCAGACTTGTTGAAACTGTTGAAATAGAGGACAGCCCGTTCTTTGTAGGCGTTCAGTATCATCCTGAATTCAAGAGCCGTCCCAACAGACCGCACCCACTGTTTCTTGGTCTTGTTGAGGCAGCGTTAAATCATAAATAAAGTGAGGTAAGCAATATGTTAACAGCTATTGTAGGTATAAACTGGGGCGATGAAGGAAAAGGAAGAATGGTTGACCTTCTGAGCGAGGATTATGATGTTGTTGTAAGGTATCAGGGCGGTAACAACGCAGGGCATACCGTTATTAACGATAAGGGCAAATTCATTCTTAACCTGCTTCCGTCAGGCATTCTCAGAAGCAATACGGTAAATGTTATGGGGCCGGGTATGGTTATTGATGTGGAGCATCTCTTCGGAGAGGTTAAAAAGCTTCGTGAGGGCGGCATTGAAATAACGCCCGATAACCTTAAAATAAGTGACCGTGCAACTATCTGCATGCCCTATCACAAGCTTTTGGACTGCCTTGAGGAGGACAGACTGGGCGATGCAAAATTCGGCTCAACACGCCGTGGCATATCTCCCGTATATGCAGACAAATATATGAAAAAGTCCTTCAGAATGGGCGACCTTCTTCATATGGATTATATTAAAAAGAGGCTTCCGGGAATTCTCGATTGGAAAAACCTCACAGTTTGTGACGGGTATAAGAGCGATGCACTTAAACCTGAGGATATGGAAAAATGGCTTTGCGAATTCGGACTTCCCTTCAAGGACTTTATCTGCGATACCACGCAGTATCTCAAGGAGGCTGACGAAAGCGGCAAATCAATTATATTTGAGGCTCAGCTTGGTGCACTCCGTGATATAGATTTTGGTATTTTCCCATATACATCGGCTTCTTCAACAATTGCGGCATACGCTCCCATAGGCAGCGGTATTCCCTTTAAGAAGCTTGACAAAACCATTGGTATCATGAAGGCATATTCAAGCTGTGTGGGCGAAGGCCCCTTTACCTGCGAGCTTTTCGGTGAAGAGGGTGACAAGCTTCGTGATGCAGGTGGAGAATATGGCGCAGCAACAGGCAGACCACGCCGTGTAGGCGGATTTGATATACCGGCGTCAAAGTATGGTATTCTTGTGCAGGGTGCCGACGAAATTGCCCTTACAAAGCTTGATGTTCTCTCATATCTTGACAAAATTCCCGTTTGCGTTAAATATGATATTGACGGCACTCTTACGGATATATTCCCCATGGGTGAGGCTCTTACAAATGCAAAGCCCGTATATGAGTATATGGAAGGCTGGAATTGTGATATTTCAGGATGTCGCTCTTTTGAAGAGCTTCCCAAGGCCGCACAGGATTATATTCTTTACATTCAGAAAATGACGGAATGCAAAATCAAGTATGTTTCCGTTGGTGCGGCAAGAGACGAATATATGGTATTATAAAAGTCTTATGGATTTTTGAAGCTTTTTCAGAGGGAGTACGGCAATGAAACTTAATTTTACAAAAATGCACGGATGCGGAAATGACTATATTTACTTTGACTGCTTTGACAAGATGCTTGAAAATCCTGAGGAGCTTGCCATTAAACTGTCAGACAGGCACTTCAGCATTGGCGGTGACGGAATTGTTCTTATCTGCCCGTCAGATATTGCAGACGGAAAAATGCGTATGTTTAACATTGACGGCAGTGAAGGAAAAATGTGCGGAAACGCCATTCGCTGTGTAGGCAAGTATCTCCATGATGTGCGGAAAATAGATAAAGATGTTATAACGGTGGAAACCTTAAGCGGAATTAAAACCCTTAAGCTTTCTTTTGAAAACGGACAAACCGTTATGGCACAGGTTGACATGGGCGCTCCTATTTTAGGCGGCAGAGATATTCCCACAACATTTGATATGGATAAGGTTGTGGGCTGCCCTCTTGTTGTAGAGGGAAAGGAATATAAGGTAACCTGTGTTTCCATGGGAAATCCTCACTGTATAGTATTCGTTGATTCTCCCGCTAATATGGAGCTTAGTCAGATAGGCCCGAAATTTGAAAACCACAGTGCATTCCCTGAGCGTATCAATACGGAGTTTATAAAGGTTATAAATGACCATGAAATTGAAATGCGTGTGTGGGAAAGAGGAAGCGGTGAAACGCTTGCCTGCGGTACAGGTGCCTGTGCGGCGGCGGTAGCCTGTGTGTTAAACGGATATTGTCCCCGTAATGAAGAAATAAAGGTAAACCTTAGGGGCGGCTCCCTTTACATAACATGGACAGATGACAGTGTTATAATGAAGGGCAGTGCCACAATTGCTTTCACGGGAGAGGTAGAAATATAAATACATTCATGGTAGGTTGAGGTGTTTGAAATGCTTAATAAGAATTACGAAAATGTAAAGGAAAGCTATTTGTTTTCCGATATAGCCGCAAAGGTTGCGGAATTCACGAAAAAAAATCCCGAAAAAAGAATAATAAGAATGGGAATCGGTGATGTAACACGCCCTCTTTGTAAGGCGGTAACGGAGGAAATTAAAAAAGCCGCTGAGGAAATGGGTACGGCAGAGGGCTTCCACGGTTACGGACCTGAGCAGGGCTACGGCTTTTTAAAGTCCGCAGTTAAGGACTATTACAAAACCTTTGGTGTGGAGCTTGAAGAGGAGGAAATTTTTATTTCCGACGGTGCAAAAAGTGATATAGGAAATATCCTTGATATTTTCAGCCGTGATACAACAGTTCTCGTTCCCGACCCTGTATATCCTGTCTATGTAGATACAAACACCATGGACGGAAGAAAAATTATTTATATGGATGCATCTGAGAAAAACGGCTTTTTGCCCCTTCCCGATAAAAGCGTAAAGGCAGATATTATTTATCTTTGCTCACCAAACAACCCCACAGGCGCAGTTTATAACAGAGAGCAGCTTAAGGCGTGGGTTGATTATGCAACTGAAAATAACAGTATAATTCTCTTTGATGCAGCATATGAATCATTTATAAGTGATGAGAGCCTTCCCCGTTCAATTTTTGAAATTGAGGGTGCAAAGGAATGTGCTATTGAATTTTGCTCACTTTCAAAAACGGCCGGCTTCACAGGTACTCGCTGCGGATATACAGTAGTGTGCAACGCCCTTATGCGTGACGGCAAGAAGGTTAATAAGCTTTGGCTCAGAAGGCAGACAACCAAGTTTAACGGCGTTTCATATATTGTTCAGCGCGGTGCGGCTGCAGTATTTTCAGAGGAGGGCCAAAAGCAGGTTCGTGAAAATATTAAGTATTACCAAAATAACGCAAAAATAATGGCAGATACCCTGACAGAGCTGGAAATTCCCTTCACAGGCGGCGCAAATTCACCCTATATCTGGATGAAATGCCCCGACGGGAAAACATCCTGGGAATTTTTCGATTATCTTTTAAATGAAACCGGCATTGTGGGAACTCCCGGAAGCGGATTTGGTAAAAATGGTGAAGGCTATTTCAGACTGACTGCATTTTCAACAGAAGAAAATACAAGAGATGCAATGAAGCTTTTAAAACAGCTCCTTAAGTAGCCTTTTAAAATCAGTGTTTAAATAAAAAGGTGTATCAAGGGGAACTCTCACTGTGATACACCTTTTTGCAAGCTGAAATGTTAAAAGAAAGTTCACAATTTGATTATTATTTATATGTATTCAGGTGTTATTATTGTTCTTGAAGAATAAAGGAGGTTTCGGCTATGAATGAATTTGAATACATGGACGAAAATAATAAAGAGGAAGAAATACACAGTGAAGCGGACATGGAAATGGTGGAAAGCACCGCAGATGAGAGCAATTTTGATAATTCGGAAGAAAATTTTGCAAAAGCTGACACCCATGCTGAATTTACGGTAACACACCACAATTCAAAGAAACACAGAAGCAAGTGGGCAAGGGTTATTGCAATTGCTTTGGTTGCAGGTATAGTGGGCGGAACTGCCTTTGGGTTTGCAAACAGTCTTTCAACAAGATATGCATTTTCAAAAATTTCCATAGGAAAAACAAATGTTGCGCTCACTCAGTCCGATGCCCCAACCTACGGAATAAGCAGTGTTTCTGCCATTGCTGAGGAATGTATGCCCTCAATTGTTGCAATTACCAATAAGAGCGTCACTGATGTTATGACCTTTTTCGGAAAATACACCCAGGAAAGCACAAACTCAGGCAGCGGAATAATAATCGGAAAAAATGATACGGAGCTTCTTATAGTCACAAACTATCATGTTATAGCTAACTCCAAGGAGCTTAGCGTTATATTCAGCCCTGTTGAAGCTAAAATGGAGCAAAATGCCGTAAGTGACGCAAGCGTTACAAATAAAGACATTCCCTCCGCCGTTGTAAAGGGCTACAATTCAGATAAGGACCTTGCGGTAATTGCCGTAAGTCTTAAGGATATTTCACCGGAGGTATTGTCTGAAATTAAAATTGCAACTGTGGGAGATTCATCAGCCCTCCGCCCCGGCGACCAGATTGTTGCAATAGGTAACGCACTGGGCTACGGGCAGTCCGTTACAACCGGTATAATCAGTGCCGTAAACAGGCAGATTGTAATGGAAAATTCTGCGGGAACGGGAACTGTATCAAATTCCTTTATACAGACAGACGCCGCAATCAATCCCGGTAACAGTGGCGGAGCACTTCTTAACATGGCAGGCGAGGTTGTGGGGATAAACTCCGTTAAAATTGCCGCCAGCGGTGTAGAGGGTATGGGCTATGCAATTCCAATTTCTGATGTAGGCGACATTATTGATGAGCTTATGGTTAAAAAATCCAGAGATGTTGTTGATGAAGATAAGCAGGGCTTTTTGGGAATTACAGCCTCTGATGTAACATCAAGCATTGCTACTACCTACGGAATACCTACAGGCGTATATGTATCCTCCGTAACGGAAGGTCTTGCTGCCGATGTTGCAGGTATAAAAAAAGGCTATGTTATAACAGAGTTTGACGGGTACACCATTACCACCATATCCCAGCTTCAGGACAGACTTACCTACTATAAGTCAGGGGAGAAGGTTGAGCTTAAGGTGCAAATTCCCGGTGCGGAAGGATATAGCGAAAAAACCTTAACGGTAACACTAAGCAACCGTTCCAAAAATATTGATAAGGTAACGGAATAAAAATATTTTAATGTTTCTTGCTTTTGGAAAAAAATATGTTGACAAAAAAATACCATTGTGCTAATATGGTATCAAGAAATTTTGAAGGAGAAATGGTATGTCAATTCTTACTGCAGCATTTGCATATTATTACTTTTACTTTATTAGCTTTAAAAGTAAGAGTGATTTGTGCTGCAACTAAGATTAAACATTGAACTTCAATGCCCTGCAGTGATAATCACTGCAGGGTTATTTTTGTAAAGGAGAGATAAAGATGATAGTAGTAGTAAACAACAGTGCACAAAAGGAACAGTTTGATAACCTTGTTTCATGGCTTGAGGGGCAGAATGTCAGCGTTCACATTTCAGAGGGTGAATTTCAGACGGTGCTTGGCCTTGTGGGCGATACAAGCAAAATTGATACAGAGCTTCTTGAAGGCTTGGATATTGTTTCCCAGGTAACCCGTGTATCGGAGCCCTTCAAAAACGCAAACAGAAAATTCCATCCCGACAACACCTGTATTGATTCAGGCGGCGTGAAAATAGGTGACGGTAATTTTGCAATGATTGCAGGCCCCTGTTCAATCGAAAGCGAAGAGCAGATTATTGCAGTTGCAAAGGCTGTTAAGGCGGCAGGGGCAACCCTTCTCCGCGGCGGCGCATTCAAGCCGAGAACATCACCCTATGATTTCCAGGGTCTTCGTGCTGACGGTCTTAAGCTTCTTATTGAGGCTAAAAAGGAAACAGGGCTTCCCATTGTAACAGAAATTATGAATGCTGACCATATTCCGCTTTTTGAGGATGTTGATGTAATCCAGGTCGGCGCAAGAAATATGCAGAACTTTGAAATGCTTAAGGAGCTTGGTAAAACAAAGAAGCCTATTCTTATAAAGAGAGGTCTTGCAAATACCCTTAAAGAGCTTCTTATGAGTGCGGAGTATGTTATGAGCGAAGGCAACGAAAATGTTATCCTTTGCGAAAGAGGTATAAGAACCTTTGAAACATATACCCGTAATACTCTTGATATTTCAGCCGTTCCCATGCTTAAGGAGCTGAGCCACCTTCCCATAATTGTTGATCCCAGCCATGCATGCGGTATATCAAGAATTGTTAAGCCTCTTGCTCTTTCTGCGGCTGCAGTAGGTGCAGACGGACTTATGATAGAGGTGCATAATGACCCCCAGCACGCTCTCTGCGACGGCGCACAGTCACTTACTCCGGAGCAGTTTGCAGATACTGCACAGGCAGTAAACAAGGTGCTTAATGCAGTAAAATAAGGGGGCAGCCAAAATGACGGTTGGTATAGTAGGCCTGGGACTTATAGGCGGTTCGCTGGCAAAAGCTTTTAAAAGGGTTGAAGAAACAACGGTTTTAGGTTATGATATAGAAGAAAGCACGGTTTTGCGCGCGGTTATAGAAAATGCTATAACCGCTGAGCTTACCGATGAAAATATAGGTGAGTGCGACTTTTTGTTCATAGCACTTTATCCTAAGGCCACAATAGATTTTATCCAAAGCAAGGCTGACAAAATAAAGAAAAGCTGCATTGTCCTTGACACTTGCGGAACAAAGCGCAGTATTTGCAGTAAATGCTTTGAAACAGCAAAGACACACGGGTTTCATTTTATTGGTGCACACCCAATGGCAGGCAGACAGTTTTCAGGGTTTAAATATTCAAAAGCCACTATGTTTGACAAGGCGTCAATTATTCTTGTGCCTGACAAATGTGAAAAGCTTGAGGTGTTGTCATCTTTAAAGCAGCAGCTTGTTAAGGCTGGCTTCGGAAGCGTGACAATCAGCACAGGCAGTGAGCATGACAGGATTATTGCTTTCACCTCCCAGCTTGCACATATTGTGTCAAATGCTTATGTAAAAAGCCCCAACGCCGCAATGCATAAAGGCTTTTCGGCGGGGAGCTACCGTGATTTGACCCGTGTGGCAAAGCTTAATCCGCAAATGTGGGCAGAGCTTTTCCTTGATAACCGTGACAATATAACAGTGGAGCTTGACAGTATAATCTGTGAGCTTGGCAAATACCGTGACGCAATAGAAGAAAATGACAGAGAGAAGCTTACGGCGCTTCTTGAAGAAGGAACTAAATTAAAGGAAAGTATTGGTTAATATGTATGATATTACTGTAAACGCCTCAAAAACATACCATGTTTACGCAGACAGAGGACTTCTTGAAAAAACGGGAGAATATGCAAAAAACGCAGGCTTGTCGGGAAAAGCCGCAATAATAAGCGATGATATGGTAGCACCTCTCTATGGGGATAAGGTAAGAAGCTCTCTTGAAAAACAGGGGTTTGAGGTTTATGAATTTGTTTTTGAGCATGGAGAAAAATCAAAAAATTCAGACACCTTTATTGAAATACTTAATTTTCTTGCAAGAAATCACTTTTCAAGAAAAGATACGCTTTTTGCCCTGGGCGGCGGTGTGACAGGGGATATGACAGGCTTTTGTGCGGCGTCATTTATGCGGGGAATAAACTATGTTCAGCTTGCCACAAGCCTTCTGGCCATGGTGGATTCTTCCGTAGGGGGGAAAACCGCCATTGACCTTAAGTACGGAAAAAATCTTGCAGGGGCTTTTTATCAGCCTGAATTTGTTTTGTGTGATATTGATTCCCTGCAGACCCTTCCTGAAGAGTTTTTCACTGACGGTATGGCAGAGGTTATAAAATATGCCATGATTTATGATGAAAGCATGGAAAGCTTGATTTGCGGCGGTGCAAAAGACAATATTCAAAATCTGATTGCCAGGTGCATAGAAATAAAAAGTGAGATAGTTCACCTCGATGAATTTGAAGGCGGATTGAGAAAAATACTTAATTTCGGCCACACGGCAGGCCACGGCGTTGAAGCAAGGTCAGAATATACAATTTCTCACGGCAAGGCAGTTGCCATAGGCATGTATTTGGTTGCAAATGCCCTGGAAAAATCGGGAGAATGCGCTTTGGGAACAACAAAGCGTCTTGTGACAATGCTTGACATCTGCGGCCTTTCCCATGATTGCCCCTACAGTGCCAATGAGCTTGCTGAAGCGGCAAAAAATGACAAAAAGGCGGCGGGAGCTTCTATAGATTTGGTTACAGTATCCCGTGTCGGAAAAAGTGATTATAAAAAAATAAGCATGGAGGAACTTAAAAACCTCATCAGCAAAGGACTTGAATGATATGAATATTACTCTTAATCCGATGAGTATTTCGGGAGAAATAACGGCACCCCCTTCAAAATCATATATGCACCGTGCACTTATTTGTGCCGCACTTGCAGATGGTGATACTTTTATCCAATGCTCGTCTTTTTCTGAGGATATTAAGGCAACAATGGGCTGCTTAAAAGCACTTGGTGCGAAAATAGAAGAGGAAACGGGCGGAGTTCGTGTATTTGCCATAGATAAAAAGGCGGCGGCAGGGGAGCTTAACTGCAACGAAAGCGGAACAACCTTGAGGTTTATGCTTCCCCTTGCGTCTGTGCTGGGGAAGGAATGCACAATTTCAGGTGCGCCCAGACTTGGAAAAAGACCCCTTGCCCCTCTGTGCGAGGAGCTGGAGAAGCATGGCGCAGTAGTTAAATACGGAAACAACTCCTTTCTCCCACTTTACCTTTCATCAAAGGCAGAAGGCGGGAAATACATAATACCCGGCAACATAAGCTCTCAATTTGTATCGGGGCTTTTGCTTGCCCTTGCTTCCACCGGTGAAGAATGTGAAATTGTAACAACGGGGAAGCAGGTTTCCACACCGTATATCGACCTTACCCTTGATATGCAAAGAAGCTACGGGATAAATATTAAAAAAACGGAAAAGGGATTTATTATAGATAAGGGGCAAAAATATATTTCCCCAAAAAGAACCGTTATTGAGGGAGACTATTCAAACGGAGCCTTCTTTCTTGTTGCAGGGGCTATTGCCGCAAAGGATTATATAACAGTAGGCGGTCTTTTTGAAAATTCACGCCAGGGGGACAGTGAAATTGTGGATATACTGAAAAGAATGGGCGCAAGAATTGAAAGAAATAAAGATAAGCTTAAGGTATATAAATCCAATCTTCACCAAACGGTTATTGATGCGGAAAACATTCCCGACTTAGTGCCGATTTTGTGTGTTGCCGCAAGCTTTGCGGAGGGTGAAACAATTATAAATAATATAACACGGCTTCGTGAAAAGGAAAGTGACAGAGTGCTTTCAACCCTTGCGCTTATAAGGGCGTTAGGCGGCGATATTGAGGCGGAGGACAATTGCATCAGGGTACGCAGGAGTGCGCTTCACGGAGGAACGGTTGACGGCTTTAACGACCACAGAATTGTTATGAGTGGGGCGGTGGCGTCACTTTGTACTGACGGAAGTGTAACCATAGAAGGCAGTGAAGCGGTCACAAAATCATTTCCTGACTTCTTTGAAAAATTTTATTCCATGGGGGTTAAAAACTGATGAGCTTTTCGTACGGGAATAAATTAAAAATATCTATATTCGGTCAATCCCATTCAGCTGCAATGGGCGTTGTGATAGATGGTCTTGAAGCAGGCATTAAAATTGATGAGGAAAAGCTTGCAGATTTTATGAAAAGGCGTGCTCCGGGGAATGATGAATACTCAACAAGGCGAGCCGAAGCCGATAAGGTGGAGTTTGTTTCCGGGATAGTCGATGGAAAAACCTGCGGCGCACCCCTTTGCGCTCTTATTCAAAACACCAATACACGCTCAAAGGATTATGACAATCTTAAGAGGGTGCCCCGGCCTTCTCATGCCGATTTTGCCGCATGGGTAAAATTCGGAGATGCCCGTGATGTTGCAGGCGGCGGACAGTTTTCCGGAAGGCTTACTGCACCCATGTGCGTTGTGGGGGGAATATTAAAGCAAATTTATGAGGCGAAGGGCATTTATATAGGTGCACATATT
>JAXJXW010000020.1:0-26927 GCA_036307325.1 Clostridia bacterium | reverse complement strand
GTCAAGGGTGACGGACGGTTTTTCTTGAACATCAGTTTTCATATCCTACTTTACACTATCTATTTTGCAGTTTCGGTTTTTACTGCCCCGGCATACTCTTTTGCTATTTCGGTAATTTTATCGAATCTTCCTTCTGCAATCAGCGTTTTATCCATAAAATTCACACCCATTCCGAAGCCTGAAGCACCTTCCTTCAAAAACTCCGGAATATTCTCAAGAGTAATACCTGCCACTGCAAGAAGTTTAATATGGGAAAGTGGCGCTTTTACAGCCTTGAGGTAACTTACCCCGCCCACAGTCAACGGAAAAACCTTCACAAAATCTGCACCGTATCTGTGTGCCGCCTGTATTTCTGAAGGGGTAAACGCTCCGGGAATAGACACCAAGCCAAGCTCTCTTGTTTTCTTTATAACATTTTCGTATGTATCGGGAGAAATAATGAAAAGACCGCCTGCTTTTTTTGTAAGTTCTATCTGTTTTTCATTAAGAACCGTTCCTGCACCGATAAACATTCTTCCCTTGAAGTGTTCTGAAAGCATCTTTATTCTGTCGGCAATTTCTTCATCGCTGACAGAACCGTCTGCACTGTATGTCAATTCCATCAACCTCATACCGCCGCTGTACACGGCTTCGGCAAAAGGAATGAGATTTTCTCTTTCCAATCCTCTTACTATGACAATTATCTTGTTTTCTTCAATGGATTTTATTACTTGCTCCCTCATAATCAACCTCCTGTAATTTTTAAAAATCAGTCGTTTTTATCTTGCAGACCTACAAAGTAATATTTTGCGTCCCCCTTAGGTCTGATGTTTGTAAGAGCATTATTGTAGTGACGCAGATTTCTCGGCTGATAAGGATATTCGCTTAAGATTTCTTCATTTACTTCAATACCAAGACCCGGTGCATCGGGTACCATTATAAAGCCGTCCTCGTACACTACACGCTCATTTGTAATTCTCTTACGGAACGCACCGTCGGTAAGCATAATTTCGTGGATAAGGAAGTTTGGAACGGTGGACGCAAGCTGAAGTATTGCCGCATTGGATATAGGTCCCGAAGGATTATGGAAGGACACGGGAATATGTCTTGCTTCTGCCATTGCCGCAATCTTCTTGCTTTCGTAGATACCGCCTGTGTGGAAGATGTCGGGCTGTGCAATGTCAACTGCACCCTTGTCAAAATAATCCTGGAAAGCGTGAATTCCATACACTCTTTCACCACCCGATATGGGAATGTTGGACTTTCTTCTTACCTGTGCCAAAGACTCTGCATTGTCGGGAGGACAAGGCTCTTCCATAAGGAAAATATTGTAAGGCTCAAGTGCCTTTGAAATTTTAATTGCTGTATAAGGATTGAATCTGCCGTGGCACTCTATAAGAAGGTCGGTGTTCTTTCCTGCCGCCTCACGTACTGCCGCAACAATGTCGATTGCCTTGTAAAAGCCTTCGTTTTCCATTGTCATGTGAGCACTTCCGAATGGGTCCCACTTGAGAGCTTTTACGCCGAGGTCAACTGTTTTCTTTGCCGCCTTTGCAAATTCCTCAGGCTCTTTTGCTCCTACAAACCAAGCATTTGCGTACATCTTCACTTTATCTCGGATTTTTCCGCCAAGAAGTGCCGATACCGGTGCATTGTAGTATTTACCCGTAATATCCCACATTGCCATTTCTACTCCGCTGAGAGCCGACATGAGAACGGGTCCGCCTTTCCAGTAAATATCACGGTAAACCTCGAACTTCATCTTTTCGATTTCAAGGGGATTTCTTCCCACAATCAGGCGTTTGAGGTCATTTACGCAGCCGCTTAGTGCCATTTCCTGTGTGCCGAGAGATGCCTCGCCGTAGCCGTAAAGTCCTTCGTCTGTTTCAACCTTAATAAAAGTCCAGTTTGTTCTGTATGCGTCAAGTATAAAGGTTTTTATATCTGTAATTTTCATTTTTCTTTGTTTCCTCTCTCCAAAAAAATCAATAGTATGGTAATGAAAGAATTTCGAAGAAATTCTAACCGAAATTATTCACTATTCATCATTCATTATTCATTAGTAACCCTAAAAATCTTCTCTCTTAAACTGCTTCCTGTCACGGTACGGAAGTATTGACAAAAGCACTCCCGAATCTATTGTAAGCTCTGAACCCGTCACCGTTTCGGGACAGTCCTTTGCAAAATACAAAACCGCATTTGCCACGTCTTCCGGGTAGCTCTCACGTCCCGACGGATATGCACTTCTTCTTTTAGCCGTTGTTTCCTCGTCAAGTACGTCCCACCTGTCGCTGTGAATTGCTCCGACAATAAGAGTGTTGACCTGTATTCTATAGGGTGCAAGGTCATAGGCAAGATTTTTTGCCATCATATTAAGTGCACCCTTTGATGTAGAATAAACAGTTCTGCCTTCAACAACGCCTTTACTCTGAACGGAGCTGAGAAACACTATCTGTCCGCCGTTGTCCTTCATAAGCCGTGCCGCATTCTGACAGCAGAAAAAGTTTCCCTTTACGTTTACATTCATAACAGCATCGAAATCTTCTTCCGTTGTGTTATAAATGTCAAGGTCAACACCGAGATGTGCGGCATTTGCAACAAACACATCAAGCTTGCCGACATTTGCTTTTATTTCGGAAAACACTCTGTTTATATCCGAAACATCCGACATTTCAAGGATGTATGGAAAAACCTCTGCATCGGGATATTCCGCCTTTATTTTATCTGCCGCCGACTTTACATCATCGAGCTTTCTGCCAGTTATATGAAGTCGAAATCCGTTTTGTGCAAAGGTCTTTGCTATTACAAAGCCTGTGTTTCGTGTTCCACCTGTTATCAGTACATCTTTTATGCTCATAGTTCAACCCTCTTCTGATACATCTTACATTTTTTGTCCAAGCTATTTAAATATCACAATCTTCTAACAATATAATAACACAAGCGATTTTCAATTGGAATGAAATATTCTATCACATTTAATTATAATATTTTATCACCTTTCTTCTTGACAAAAAAAGTCAAAACACTTTATAATGTACAGTACAGTTTAAAACAAAAGGATGATTACTATGTCAACAGAACTTTTGATTTACACAACACGAAGGCTCAAACAATTCAGAGTACAGCAATTGACAATGGAAAATCACATACTTGCAATTCCGGAAACCGGAACAATTACTTTCAATGACGGAAGTGGAGATGTAACTGTTAATCCTTATGAAGCAGTATTTTTTGAAAAAGGAAAACATTACACAAGAAGTTCAATAACACCGTTTTTTATTCACTACTTTCGCTTTATGACAGATGAACCGATTTTCACAGATCATTTTGTGAAATTTAAAAATGTAGACAGAATAAAGTCGACATTAGAATTATTAAACAGGGTAAATCGAGACATAACATTTCAAAGCGACTTTTCTTTTAAAAAGAATCTGTTTACAGATATAGTAAATCTTTACAGACTTGAAAACAAACCCTTTTCAAATGAAACAGAAAACAAAGATTCCTTAATCGAAATTGCCACCACCTATCTGAATGAAAACTATTTCAAGAAGATTAATCTGCCGGACATTTCAGATTCCGTAGGTTTATCTTATGTTCAGTTTTTGAGAAGATTTAAGGCATCAACGGGAATTACGCCTTTTCAGTATCTTGCAAATCTTCGTGTTACCCATGCCAAACAATTACTTACAAAAACCGAGCTTTCAATAAAGGAAATAGCCCCTCAATGCGGTTTTGATAATGAGTTTTATTTCTGCAACTTCTTCAAGAAGCAGACTCGTATGAGTCCTTCAAGTTACCGCAACTACATCTAAAACTACAAAAACCCTCTCAACGCAATACAAAAAGACAATTTCCGTCTGCTCAACGGCATTTCGGGAAATATGAAACAAATAAAGCAGTAAGATTTTGCGTCTTACTGCTTTTCCATTTGCCGTATAACCTCGTTTTTTCGCATATTCGTTAGTTTCATAACCTTCGACACCGAAACAACTCCGTTTTCCTTCTCAATCGCCCTCACCGCCCAATCAACTTTCCTTTTCCAGAACTCTTCCTGGGTTTCGGCTTTGCTTTCTATATACATTCTGCACTTCGGAAGTTTTTTAAATTGCTTCTGTGGAAGTCCCATAAGTCTTTGAATCTTGGTCGGCGACACCCGTTCGGGTTTGCCTTCTTTACCTACTATTTCGTCAACAACCACTTTGACCTTTGGCAGTAGTTCTTCGTCGAGTTTTTCATATCTGTAAACTCCGGTATGCTTATGGAAAATATTGTGGCACAAATGCTTACTGCTGCAGGACATAAATTGTATTTCTTCTCCAAATCTTCAAGAGAAAAAGCAGAAGACCGAATGGAAATAGATTTCTTAATTGCAAAAAGCAAAATTACGAATAAGCATAACATTTCACCTATTGAAGTTAAATCCGGCGATAGATATACACTGTCATCTATCAAAAAATTTATGAACAAATATAAAGAGCAGACTAATATTCCATATATTCTTCATACAAAGGATTTAAAAGAGGAAAATGGCATTGTTTACCTTCCATTGTATATGACAATGTTGCTGTAAGCCTTTTTCTTTACTGCCTTACTATATCTCAATTTATTGCACATAATAAATTGAGAGGTGATTAACATGGACTCAATATGGACTTTAGAGGAAAAGCTTCCCCGCTTTGACCCATTGGAGGGTGATTTTAAGCTCTCCTCTGCGTCACACTATCAGTTTTTTATCATAAGATAAATAGTGTGATGTAAAGGGGAGATTTTTTTGTTTAATATAAATTTAATTTCATTGTTGAAACGGGCACCGCAGGCAATGGCACAAATTCAGGGAAGCCCTCTGCATCCGAGTATATCGGGAACTGTTGGTTCCTACCCCATAGCTTCAGGGATTGTTGTTGTGAGTCTTATATCAGGTCTGCCCTATGCCGGCAATAAATGTGAAAGTCCCGTGCTGGGCTTTCATATTCACAGCGGCGCAGAATGCGAGGGAGACGACACGGATTATTTTAAGAATGCTTTATCCCATTACAATCCTGAAGACTGTCCGCACCCGTACCACAGCGGCGATATGCCGACTTTATTCAGTGCAGGGGGCATAGCCTTCAGCGCATTTCTGACCGATAGATTTACACTTAAGGAAATTATTGGCAAGCCTGTTATAATTCATCTGATGCCTGATGATTTTAAAACTCAGCCTTCGGGAAATTCAGGTGAAAAGATTGCCTGTGGAATAATAAAACCGATCTAAAAAAACCGCACAGTACACCCTTTCCGGGAAGTTCTGTGCGGTCTTTTGATTTTTACAGGTCTTGCAAATCTGCGGCAGAAAGGTCATTTTCAAGATTGTCTTTTGCAAGATCCGTATCGTATGGCGAATATGAGGAGGATATTGTACCCTTTTTTGAGTGAGGTTTGCTGTGATAAACCTTTTGCGGAAACGATTCTGCCGCCTCAATCGTGGAATTTGCTTTTTTCTTCGTGTGCTTTGCCTTTCCCTGAATTTCAGGTACAGGCTCTGCATCATTTTTTGGCTTTATATGAGTTCTCTCCACTCTTTTCATTCCTTGTTTTGCCATGTGAAATCACCTCAGGAATATTATTTGACCAAAGGAGAGGTTTATACCTTAAAATTTATCAAATCTTTGTCTGAACAACAATAACTCTTACAACGCCGCCGTTTTGTGCGGTTTGGTCAGAATACAAAGTCACGCTTACGGTGTTGTCGCTGAGCATTTCCTCCACAGACATTGAACTGAACTTGCTTGAGAGCTTTCCGCCGTAAATTTCAACATAATCGGAAACCATATATGTTTTTGAGTTAACTCTTATTTTTCCCGATTCATATCCTTCTACAGCTCCTCGGTCAAGGCGGATGAGAGGCTTTAGAGAGGCTGAGCTTCCGTCAAGTATGACTTCAACGCCGTCACCTGCACTTACCTTGTATGCCGTAGATATATTTTTGGTTGTGCTTTTGTAAAGCACTGTATATTGATTTGATGAGAGTGCCTGAGTTACAACGCCGAACTGCGATGATGATTTTGTCACATTCTTAACATACAAAAATGAGATGTCTTTTGTTGAACCGCTTACCTGTGCATGAATAACCTGATTTTTTGTAAGTGAAGTTACATCAATGTCATGCACCTCAATTTTCTTTACGGTTGCCTCTCCGCTTGTAGGCAGGTCAACAAGCTCTAAAATTGTATAGTCATCGGCAAAAAGGTGTCCGTCTAAGGAGGGTGCATAGGAATCGAATTTTCCGCTTATTACATTGGGTGCAACGGCTTGAAGAGATGCAATTTCATTTTCATAAGCAATCTTTACAACGCTTCCGATATAGTCGGTATAATCTTTATCCGCCTTATAGGTTGTTGCACTGCCGTCAGGCATTACCAGGGACACATATCTTATTCTCTGCCCTTCTGTATCCTGCTCTGCTGAAATTTCACTGTAGCTGTTTGTTACAACGGCAATATCAAGAGCGCCCGATTGTCCTGCGGATATAACATCCACAACCTCGCCTGTTCTTCCTAAAAGCAGAGTGACACGCTCACCAAGGGCAAATGCACCGTCTGTTTCATTCATTTTATTCACTGCCTTTTGCGTTGAAAGGCTGTATTCCTTCCCTGCTACCGTTACAGAGGTAACGCTTGCCTTAATGGGGTAAGCCTTTTCATATGTGCCTGAAACCTTATCGGTATAAGCGTAAATAGTATTTATGCTCTTCATGTAGTACAAAACATCATACATTTTTATATCGGTAAGCTCTGCATTTCTGCCGTCTCTGATAACCTTAGGTGTCTGTCCGGAGGGAAGTGTAAACAAGGAGTACACATCACTGTAATTATTCTGAACAGTCATTGGACCCTCAAGAGTGCTTTCCTTCAGGTAAATTCTTGTGAAGGCTCCGGCATCGGTATAGAACAAAAGTGCCTCGCGCCCTGCCTCCATCTCATTTACCGCTTCACTAATGGAGGAGGATTTGCCTGAATAGTACGCACCTGCATTTCCGTTAAAGCTTTCCGTTTTTGTATTTCCGTTTTCCGTAAATGTAATTTCAACGGTATTCGTATCTGCGTTATAAGCTGCACTTGAAATTGTAATGCTTCTTGCATTTTCCTTTTCGGGGACAAATGCAATCGCTTTTCCTTCATTATCAAGATAGAGCGTTCCAAGCTTTCCGAAATCATCTGTATCTATGGTAGAGGTTGCCGAAAGCTTGTAGCTTCCACCCGTAGTGGTTATTGTACCGGCGGCAAGGCTTGCATCAACAGATGAATTACCGTAGATAATTATGTCCTCTTTTGAAGATTTACTCATCAAGGAAATATTTGAGTTACTGTTCTTTTCAGCGGAGAGTGCGTTATATATGAGATATGCCGCATTTCCCCTGGTTACTTCTTCGTAGGGAGAAAATTCTATTTCCTCCGTTATATTAAGTGCTTTGGCTTTATTTATATAACCGTCAGGCCATTTGTAGGCGACATCCTCACCTGTATAGCCCAAAAGCCGCACAAGAATTGTTAAAAGCTGTGCATAATTTATGACCTGGTCTGCACAAAATGTGCCGTCGGGATAACCGCTGATGATTCCCAGCTCGGATATATAATTTATATATCCGTTTGCCCAGTGAGATTGGTCAACATCTGCGAAAACACTGTTCCCGCTTCTTGTTTGTGCGGCAGTATTTTCTCCAAGCATTGCAACAGCAATTCTTGACATTTGCGCACGAGTCAATTTATCGTTGGGGTGAAAGCTACCATCAGTATAACCGCTGATAATTCCCAGTTTTGTAAGCTGCTGCACTGCCTGCCCCACCTCTGTATTTTGTGCAACATCATAGAAAGATGCAAAGGCTGAGGTATGAAGCAGTAAAACCGCCAAAACTATCGAAAGAAGTTTTTTCATATGGTTGTGTCTTCCTTTCAAAAGAGTTTATTCATATCTGAGTGCTTCTATTGGATTAAGCCGCGCCGCTTTTCTTGCAGGATAAAGACCGAAGAAAATACCTATAACTGCGGAAAATAAGAAGGAACCCAATATTACCGTTGTCTGTTGAGTGATAGGCACCGACGGCATACTCATTGCCTTACAGGTAAAGTAACTTCCGCCGACGCCCAGCACAATTCCAACCAAACCTCCAAGGCAGCTTACAACCGCCGATTCAATCAGAAATTGCACCAGAATTGTCCGTGTTTTTGCGCCGATAGCTTTTCTTATACCGATTTCCCTTGTCCTTTCCGTAACGGTAACAAGCATAATATTCATAATACCTATACCGCCTACAATCAGAGAAATGCCTGCTATGCCTGCCATCAGAAGGGTCATTGAACCAAGTGCATCGTCAATGGTATCTATCTGGTCTGCCTGATTGACAACACTGTAATAATCGTCTGATTTGAATTTCTTGTATAAGAAGGATTCAATGGCATTGGTTGCCGCAGTCATTGAATCAGCATCCTTTGCCGAAACTGCGAATGAATTGATATTGACATTTTTTATAAGGCGTGTTGCTCTTGAATATGGAATTATTATACAGTCATCATCACTGCCCTGGGAGGCATTTGATGACTTTTGTTCAAGCACGCCGATAACTGTAAAAAGCTCATTATTTATTTTGACCTGTTCCCCCACAGGGCTCTGGGCTCCGAAAAGCTGTGTTCTCACATATTCTCCGATTATAACCACGGACGCCCTGTTATCAACATCGCTTTGTGCGAGAAATCTTCCCGATGAAACATTTCTGTTTCTTATTTCCGAATAGGCTTCGTTCACGCCGTAAAGAGTTGAGGAAACATTGCTGCTGCCGTATTTTATGACGCCTCTGCTGTTTACAATGGGCGTTATGCTTCCAATAGAATCGGGATTATCCTCCGCAAGCTTTTCTATTTCTTCAACACTTACGCTTCTTGTCATTCCCCAGCCGCCGCGGCTGATGGAAACATTTATGAGATTTGTACCCATGCTTTCAAGCTCCTGGCGCATGTTTATTGTGGTTGCAGTAACCATGTTAACAAGAATAATAACTGCCGCAACGCCGATTATTATTCCAAGCATAGTCAGAAATGACCTTATTTTTGCACTCCATATGCTCTGCAGCGCCATTTTAAAAGACATAATCAAGCTCATTCACACTTCACATCCTCTGTTGAAGTAGTATCACTGGTTATCTGCCCGTCGGCAATACGAACAACACGGTCTGCCTGCCTTGCAACATCTGAATCGTGAGTAATCAGTACAATGGTGTTTCCCTCATCATGTATTTCCTTAAGCATTTTCATAACCTCAACACCGCTTTTTGAATCAAGATTTCCCGTTGGCTCATCTGCCAGAATAAGCGGCGGCTTGGAGCAAAGCGCCCGTGCTATGGCAACTCTTTGCTGCTGCCCACCTGAAAGCTCTTTGGGCTTGTGATTCATTCTTCCTTCAAGCCCCACTCTTGAAAGAGCCTCCTGGGCAAGCTCATGCCTGCGTGCAGGGTCAATTCCTCTGTAAATAAGAGGCAGCTCCACATTTTCAATGGCGGTGAGCTTGTTTAAAAGGTTAAAGCCTTGGAATATAAATCCGATTTTCTCATTTCTGATTGCGGCAAGCTCATCCTCTTTCATATTCTCAACACGCTTTCCGTCAAGAATATAATCACCGCTTGTTGCAACATCCAGACAGCCTATCATATTCATAAGCGTTGACTTTCCGCTGCCCGAAGGGCCTATTATTGAAACAAATTCCTTGGGTCTGATGTAAAGGGATACTCCGTTCAAGGCACGCACCTCTATATCGCCCACTTTGTAGATTTTATACATGTCTGTTATGCGTATCACTCTATCACCTTCTGTTTCCGCCGGGCATTCCGCCGCCCATTCCGCCGGGCATTCCACCGCCCATACCGCCGGGCATTCCGCCGCCCATGCCACCGGGCATTCCGCCGCCCATACTACTTGCTGGGTCGGAGGAGGTGGTTTGCGTTGTGTTTTTAACTACCTGCCCAAGGGAAACCCCGCTTTTGATTTCATAGTAATCATCATTGGAAATACCTATTTCAACCTCGATGCGTTCCTCTTTGCCTGAAAGCTTTATTTTCATTTCAGAAGGCTTTTGACCGGAGCGCTCTGCCCTGTCATTATTTTCTGTTTTTGAGCCTTCTTCACCATTTTCTCTTTCACCGCTTGGTTTTTCCGTTCCCTCAGGAGGTGTTCCCCCTTCAGATGGTGCTTGCCCCTTCTGCTCAAAATCAGGCTTTCCTTCTCTGTCAGGTTTTTGACCTCCCCCTCCATTGGCTTCTGAATTTTCCGTATTGGAGCGGTTTGGCAAAGTGGGCATATTTTCAACCTCACCCACAACCGTTACATAATATTTTCCACCGAAATACTCTACTGCCGAAACGGGAAGATATAATGTATTCTCTGCCTCTTCAACAATTATTTCCGCCGAAACATTCATTCCCGGCATAAGGTCGCCCGGGTCATTTATGGTTACTTCAACGGGATATGTGGTAACACCGTTTGACGCTGTTCCAAGCTTTGAAAGAGAGGTTATTTCTCCTACGATTCTTTCATTTTCAAGGGCGTCTGCCGTAACCTCAACGCTTTGCCCAACCTGTATTTTTGCAATATCAAGCTCGTCAACGGAAATTGTAAACTTCATCTTTGAAAGGTCTGCCACAACCATCAAGGTTGTTGCGTTCTGACCGCTTACCGTATCTCCTACGGTGTAATCCTTTGTAAGAACAACGCCGTTAATGGGTGATGTCACTATGTAATTTTCAGCGTTTTCCTCTTTATCTTCCAGTGTAGATATGGAATTTTCAAGCTGACTTTGTGCGTCTGAAAGGCTCATTTTTGCTTCGTTGTAGCTTTGGTTTGCCGTTCTGAGTGCATCTGTTGTGTCACTGTTTTCAAGCACTACAATAACATCGCCCTTGTCAATCCAGTCTCCGTTTCGGACATTTACCTTTGTAACCGTGCCCTTCTGTTTTGCATTTACGGTTACGGGGCTTGCATATTCAATTATTCCGTACTCAGCAGATGAAACATCTCCTGAGGAGGTATGTACTACGGCAGTGGCCTCTGTGTTTTCTTCAAGAGTTAATCCGTCTTCAATTTTAATTTCAACATTATATACAACCGAGCCGTTCTGACTTTTTGTGGGTGCACTGTATTTCTTTGTTACCGTTCCGCCCACATTCATCATATATTTGTCAATTGAAACCGTTGCAGAATCACCCACTTTAATTTGGGCAATCTGCGCCGCACCGAAGGCAATAGTTGCTCTTTGGTCCTTGTAATTTGTAATTTTGCAAACCGTGCCGGAAGCCTCTTCACCGATTTGTAAATTGAGGTCGCTCACTTTCCCGCTTGCAGAAGCATAAATTGTCAAATCAGCGATATTTTCCTTTGCCTTTTGTATATCTGAGCTTTTGTTTTCCATAGATGTTTGTGCCTTTGAAACACTGTTTTGGGCACTTTTCACAGAATTTTGCGCCGTTTTAATTGCATTTTCGGCACTGGTCATCTCAAATTTATAGAGAATATCACCTTCTGCCACCTCGTCACCCTCCTCGAAAGGTGCCATTGTAATCTTACCGTTTACAAGAGGAACAATGTCACGCTGTTCAATGGGCTCAACCGTTCCCGAACCCGTTATACTGTTTTGAATGTTTCCCTGCATAACAATAGAGGTCTGTGAGGTACTGTCTGCCGCAGTTTTTTTAGAATCGGTAATTTTTTTAATTCCGAAGGCAGATGCCGCAACCGCACACACCAGCAATAAGCACACGGCAATTTTTACCGGCTTCTTTAAGCTTTTGAATTTTTTGAAAGCTGCCGATAATACCCTCGGAATTGCCGAAATAATACTGCCGCAAGCTTTCTTCACATTTTCCAAAACCGTTTTCATAAAATTTCCCCCAAAAAAAAGAAATAACAAATTATACTTATGAACCTCTTATGCTTAGTAGTATAATTGTTATTCCTTAAAACAGTCTTAAATTTCACAGGAAATATATTCATTTGCTATTTTTTCTGCAATTACACTGCCGCCCGTAATATCGGCAGTGGTTTTTTGAAGCTCCTCCTCTTTTCCCACAGGCACAGAAACGGTAATGTATACCTCTTCATCAAAAGAAGTGTCCTTAAGTATATAGCCCTTGGTATTTATCATATATTCGATTTTCCCGTAGAAGGAATAATCACACTTTATGAGGAAGCTGCTGCACTCTTTCATTTCAACACGGACTGCGTCGTCAATGGCAAGCTTTGCGCTTTTCCCGTAGGCTCGTACAAGCCCCCCTGCCCCCAAAAGAATTCCGCCGAAATATCTGGTAACAACAACGCACACATCCGTAAGACCTTCCTTATTTATTACCTCCAGCACGGGAACGCCTGCCGTTCCTGCCGGCTCCCCGTCATCGGAATACCGTGCCGCATTGTCCTTTCTTAAAACATATGCATATACATTGTGCGTTGCCTGGCGGTGCATTGCCCTTATTTTTTCAATAAATTCCACCGCCTCCTCCTGGGTGGCAACATTTTTGCAATATCCGATAAATCGGCTTTTTCGCTCAATCATTTCAGTTTCGGCTTCATTTTTTACCGTTTTATAATTTGCCATAACTCCACCCCCTGCCTGCAATAACCGTGAACTTATCCATTTTCTGCGATATACCTTTCAACCTTTGCATAAAGCCTGCTGTCAACAAGCATTTTAATTTTTATTCCCTCAGGTGCGTATTCCTCAGATAATATAACCTCTCCCTCATGGAGATTTGCGGCAAGCTTTGATTCACTGTAGGGAATAAGAAGCTCCACCTCTCTCTTTTTTCCCGGAAGAGCGTCTTCCAGAAGTGCCAGAAGCTCCTGCATTCCTTCCCCCGTTTTTGCGCTTACGCATACAAAATCGGTATATTTTCCTTCGGGGCGCGGCGAAAGTACAGGGGCAACATCGCACTTGTTAAACACGGCAATAATTCTTTGTGCGTGGCAGCCAAGCTCGTCAATGAGCTTTTCAACCACCTTCATCTGTTCACGCATCTGCGGATTTGAAGAGTCTATAACATGCACAAGCACATCTGCCGTCACCGCCTCGTCAAGAGTTGATTTAAAAGCCTCTACAAGGTGGTGGGGAAGCTTCCTGATAAATCCTACCGTATCTGTTATAACGGCGTTTCTTCCGTCTGAAAGCTCCAGCTTTCTTACAGTGGGGTCAAGGGTTGCAAAAAGCATGTTTTCCGCAAACACACCGGCATCTGTAAAAAAGTTTAAAACCGTGCTTTTTCCTGCATTTGTATAACCAACAAGGGCGGCGCAAACGGCTTTTTCCTTTTCACGCCTTGCACGCAGAAGACTTCTGTGCTCCTGCACCTCCTTCAGCTCCTGCTCAAGGGCGTTTATTCGCCTGTAAATATGGCGTCTGTCACTTTCAAGCTTTGTTTCTCCGGGGCCTCTCGTTCCAATACCGCCTCCCAGTCTTGAAAGCTCAGCTCCCATGCCGCTTAAGCGAGGCAAATTGTACTTTAACTGTGCCAGTTCAACCTGGAGCTTGCCCTCCTTGGAGGAAGCCCTTTGAGCAAAAATATCAAGAATCAGCGTGCTTCTGTCAATGGTTCTAACGCCCGTATAATTTTCAATGTTTCTGATTTGACTGCCTGTAAGCTCATCATCAAAAATAAGAAGCGTTGCTCCCATATCATCTGCGGCAATTCTCAGCTCCTCAAGCTTACCTTCGCCAAAATATGTGACACCTTCGGGGTGGTCTTTATTTTGGACAATTTCCCCCACTACCTCCGCACCTGCCGTGCGCGCAAGCTCCGAAAGCTCCCCCATGGACTCCTCCGTTGTATCTTCAAGGGTGTTCATTCTTCCCGTATGAACACCGCACAATATTACTCTTTCCGTTTCTTTTTCAGTTTCAATAAGCATTAAAATCCCCCGAATTTCCGCATTTTTCCGCGGATATATAAATATAAATTTTTCATAATAAAATTATCAGTAAAAGAAGGTGATAATATGCAAAAATTTTTATTTACGGCACTGTCATTTATTGTCTGCCGTGTTTTCGGCATTACCGATATATGGCTGCTTTTCGTTCCCGTTTATGTAATTTTCATGTTTCCCCATATATCCGATTTGCCGTGGGAATCGGTTTTATGTGCCCTTACGGCTGAAGCGGTGCTCTCCTTTGCAGGTGAATACACCCTTTTTATATGCCGCATTTTGATGGTTTGCTCGGCTGTATTTTTCGCCCTCCGCACGCCCCGAAAGCTACTGATTTTCTTTCCCCTTGCCGTTTTTTCACTGTTTTTTTCTCCCGAAAAGGAGGGCTGTATTCTTATGCTTTCCGCACTCTGGTGCAGCATACATTTGAATTTTACCACAATTCCCCATCATTTACAAGCCAATTGACCTCTATTTTTTGTCGCTTTTTGAAGAAGTGTTAAAAAAAGTGTTGAATTCCTCCCATATATTATGTTACAATAACAGTGTATGGGAGGCGTTTATATGGAAGAAAAAAATATAACCGTTGTTACAATAAACAATGCCGAATACAGAATTGCAAGCAGTGCGGACGAGGAATATGTGCGCCATGTTGCTTATAATGTTGATAAAAAGATGCGTGACCTTCTTTCCCGTGATAAGCGTCTTTCTACCCTGATGGCGGCAGTTCTCACGGCTGTGAATATTTCCGATGAGTATATGCAGCTGCTTTCTGATAATGAAAAGCTCCGTGCTGAGCTTTTAAAATATGCCGAAGAGGCAGGTGCGGCAAAGCTTTCCCTTGATAAGTTTAACCAGGAGCTTACTCGCCTGAGAGCAGAAAATCAGTCACTTAAGCTCAATCTTGTAAAGCTTGAAACTGAATTAAAATCAAAAAACAGATAAAGGAACCAATGCGTTTCTGCACAAAGCAGGGGCGCATTTTTGTGTGAAGCCTATGAAAAGAGAAAAAATTGAACTGCTTTCGCCTGCAGGAAAAATGCTTGCACTGAAGGCCGCCGTTGCAAACGGTGCAGATGCCGTCTATCTCGGCGAAAAGGAATTCAGCGCAAGAAAAGGCGCAGATAATTTCACATGGGAGGAGCTTGAAGAAGCATTAAGGTACTGTCATGCCAGAGGCGCAAAGGTGCATCTCACCCTTAACACCTTGCTCTATGACCGTGAGCTTAAGGCGTTTGAAAAATGCGTTGAAAAATGCGCTGAAACAGGTGTTGACGCCGTTATTGTTCAAGACCTTGGTGCCGCTGACATGATAAAAAATATTTGTCCTGAGCTTTCTATTCATGGAAGCACACAGCTTACGGCGGCAAATGAGAAGGATGTTGAAGCTCTTTTAAACCGTGGATTTTCACGGGTTGTTTTATCCCGTGAGCTTTCATGGCGTGAAGTTGAAAAAATATATAAAAACACAAATGCAGAGCTGGAGGTTTTTGCCCACGGCGCACTTTGTGTAAGCTTTTCAGGAAAATGCCTTATGTCATCATTTATCGGCGGAAGAAGCGGCAACCGCGGAATGTGTGCACAACCCTGCAGACAATGCTACTTTTCCGAAGGCAAACGGGGATTTTTCCTCAGCCCCCGTGATTTGTGCCTGGCAGACGAAATAAAACTGCTTTCCCAAGTGGGCGTTTCAAGCCTTAAAATAGAAGGGCGGATGAAAAGCCCCGAATATGTGGCTGCGGTTACTCGCATATACAGAAAATATATTGACAACCCTTTGCCCCTTTCTCAGGATGACGAAGACTCTTTGAAAAAAATATTTGTTCGGGGTGACGGTTTTACAAAGGCTTATTTTAAGGAAATAAATACGCCCCAAATGATGAATTATTCAATAAGCAATGACAAGCTCTCTTCACGGGCTGACAGTGAGGCACTTGCCCGTGAAAGGCAGTCATACCGTGAGGGCTTTGAAAATAAAAAGCTTGATATATCAGCTTTTTTAAAAGTGAAAAAAGGCATACCGTCAAGCCTTACACTCACTGACCGTGACGGTAACAGTGTTACTTCTTACGGCGATATTCCCGAAAAGGCAATTCATGTTGCCATAAATGAAGAAAGCGCACGGGAGCGTATTGATAAATTCGGGCAAACCATATTTGCACTTAAGGAATTTAATTGCGAAATAGACGAAAATCTTTCACTGAGCGCCGCTTCCCTAAACAAGCTCAGGCGTGACGGTGCCGCTTTTCTTTACAATAAGCGCAGTGCCCCAATGCCAAGACCCGCCTTTGGATATTCTTATCCCGATGAAAACAGGCGCCCGGCCATAAAAAAGCCTGCCGTAATTGCACAGGTGAGAAACGCCCTCCAATTTGAGGCGGTTCAGAAGGCGGACAGAATACTTTTACCCATAGACTTGTGGGATAAGGTTAAAATAACAGACCGCTGCTCTCTTGCAGTGGACTGTGTGGTTACAAATGTGTCAGAGCTTGATGCTTGGCTCAAAGAGCATACGAATGTCAGCTCCATATATGTTTCTTCCCTTGGAATGGGGCTTCTTGCATCAAAGCATTCAATTCCCTGCCACGGTGACTGGAGCATGAACATACTAAACAGTGTTTCTTTAAACGCAGTTTCCTCCATGTTTGAAAGCATAACCCTTTCACCTGAGCTTTCCCTGAGAGAAATAAGCAAAATCACTTCAAGCTCCACTGTTCCCTGTGAGGCATTGGTTTATGGCAAACAGGTTGTAATGACCTCTCGTGCATGTATAATAAAAGGCGTTCGCGGAAGGTGTGACTGTGAGAAGCCTCTTATATTAAAGGATAAAACGGGTGCGGAATTTACGGTTTACGGCAATCCCCGAAACCACCTGAACACAATACTCAATTCACGCCCCACCTTCATGGCAGATAAACAAAAGGAGCTGAATAAATGCGGGCTTATCGCATACAGGCTGTGCTTCAGTGACGAAACCCCTTCCGACGCTGAAAAAATCGTAGCAATGCATAAGGGCTTAAAGGAGGCCGCAAAGCCCGAGTCCTACACACGGGGCTATTTTCTTAAATAAGTGTTGAAAAAGCTCTGCTTCTATGATATAATCTCTTTAGGTTTAAATCTCATTATAGTCTGTTAAGAAAGGATAGATTTTATGGGCAGATTGTTTGGAACTGACGGTGTGCGCGGCGTTGCAAACCGTGACCTTGACTATGAGCTTGCCGCACAGATAGGGCAGGCAGGCGCATATGTTCTCGGCAAAGAAAATAAAAAGGCTCCGAAAATCCTTATTGGAATGGATACCCGACTGAGCGGTTCAATGCTTGAATCGGCTCTTGCGGCAGGTATTATGTCTATGGGCGGCCATGTTGTATGCGCCGGCGTTATTCCCACTCCCGGTGTTGCATACCTTACACGCACGCTGGGCTTTGACGCAGGTATTGTAGTATCAGCCTCCCACAACTCGGCGGAGTTTAACGGAATTAAATTTTTTAATTCAGAAGGCTATAAGCTCCGTGACGAAATAGAGGAGGAAATTGAAAATATTATTCTCAATGACGAGCCGATTTCCGAGCGCCCCATTGGTGAGGGCGTGGGCACTCTTCTTCGCAATGAAACGCTTCTTACAAGATATGTTGAATATGCCCGTTCCACGGTAAAGACCGATTTTGCCGGGCTTAAGATAGCTCTTGACTGTGCCAACGGTGCCTCATGCAGAACAAGCCCTGCGGCATTTAAGGCACTGGGTGCTGAGGTGCTGGTTATACATAATTCTCCCAACGGAATAAATATAAATCTCAACTGCGGTTCAACACATATGGAGGATTTGTGTGCATTTGTTAAAGAAAACAAGTGCGATTTGGGTTTTGCTTTTGACGGTGATGCGGACAGAGTGCTTGCCGTGGATTCAAACGGCAATGTTATAGACGGCGATGTAATAATGTCAATATGTGCAAACCACATGAAAGAGAAGGGCACCCTCAAGCGCAACACTCTTGTTGCCACAATTATGAGCAACCTGGGAATTTTCAAAATGGGTGAAAAGTGCGGCATAAATGTTGTAAAAACCAAGGTCGGCGACAGGTATGTTCTTCAGGAAATGGTTGAGCAGGGCTATTGTCTCGGCGGCGAACAGTCGGGGCATGTGATTTTCCTTGACTGCAACACCACGGGCGATGGGCTTATAACCGCCCTTCAGCTTACGCAGATAGTTAAGGAAAGCGGCAAATCACTTTCTGAGCTTTCCTCAGTTATTACCATATATCCTCAGGTACTGGAAAATGCCCATGTTGAAAGAAGCGGAAATTTCGAATATATAGAAGATGAAGAAATAATGAATCAAATCAACGCTCTTAACGCAAAATATAACGGTCGGGGCAGGGTTCTCATTCGTCCCAGCGGCACGGAACCCCTTATCCGTGTTATGATAGAGGGCGAAAATATTGAGGAAATAACCAAGGATGCACAGGCTCTTGCTTCTCTGATTGAAGAAAAGCTTTCGTAATGAAAAAAAATCCTTGATATTTATGTTGGAATGTAGTACAATAAGTATTATTAAACTACCTAGGAAAAAAATAGTGTGAAAGGATAGAATAAAATGATTTCAGCAGGCGATTTCAGAAACGGCGTTACTTTTGAATATGACGGTAGCGTTTATCAGATTATTGAGTTCCAGCATGTTAAACCCGGTAAGGGCGCAGCATTTGTAAGAACAAAGATTAAAAATGTTATTTCAGGGGGCGTTGTTGAAAAAACATTTAACCCGACAGATAAGATGCCCAAAGCGCACATTGAGCGTAAGGATATGGAATATCTTTACACAGACGGTGATCTTTTCTATTTCATGGATCCCGAAACCTATGAGCAGCTTCCTGTAAGCGCAGACCAGATTGGTGATTCTCTTAAGTTCGTTAAGGAAAATATGCAGGTTAAGATTCTTTCCTATAAGGGAAATATCTTCGGTATTGAGCCTCCGAACTTTGTAGAGCTTGTTATCACCGAAACAGAGCCCGGCTTTGCAGGCAATACTGCAACAGGCGCAACAAAGCCCGCAACTCTTGAAACAGGCGCAACTGTAATGGTTCCCCTTTTCATTGACAACGGCGAAACAATTAAGGTGGATACAAGAACAGGCGAATACATGGGCAGAGCTTAATTTTGAGGAGGTTTAACAATGAGCTATTTAACAGAAAAAATGGCATATATCAACGGTCTTGCAGAAGGCCTTGATATTGACGAAACCACAAAAGAAGGAAAGCTTCTTCTTGCTATTGTTGAAGCAATTTCCGATATGGCTGATGAAATAAGCGAAATTTCCGATCTTCATGAGGAAACTCAAATGCAGCTTGATGAAGTTGATGAAGATCTTGACGCTCTTGAAGAATATGTTTATGACGAGGAAGAGTATGATGACGATGAGGAAGAATTTGCCGTTGAATGCCCTTCATGCCATGACATGATTTATCTTGACCCTGAGCTTATTGAGGATGAAGATAAAATTACTTGCCCTAACTGCGGTGAAGAAATCGAGCTTGAGTTTGAGTGCGATTGCGAAAACTGCGAAGGCTGCGAAGAGTAAAATCAGAACTGCCATACTGCTAGCTTGACGATTCCAATTTAAACACCGTCAGGCTAGGGGGTGGCAGTTTTAGTTATCAGATAAACTTAGAAAATGGTGATAATATCATGAAAAGAACAACAATAAAACAACTTTACAGAAATGCCGACCTTAAGCAGGGAGAGCAGGTGCGTGTTGCCGGTTGGATTCGTACAATACGCGCAAACAACAACATTGGCTTTGTTTCCATAAATGACGGCAGCTTTTTTGAATGCCTCCAGGTGGTTATTGAGCGTGACAAGGTGGCAAACTATGATGAAATAGCCTCTCTTAATGTAGGCAGTGCCGTTTACTTTGAGGGTGCCATTGTACTTACTCCTGACGCAAAACAGCCCTTTGAGCTTAACTGTTCTCTTGCAGAGGTTGAAGGTGCTTCAACACCTGACTATCCCCTTCAGAAAAAGCGGCATTCTTACGAATATCTGCGTACTATAGCGCATCTTCGCCCCAGAACAAATACATTTTCAGCGGTTTTCCGTGTAAGAAGTATTCTGGCGTATGCAATTCACAGCTTTTTTAATGAGCGGGGATTTGTATATGTTCATACCCCCATTATTACCTCCAGTGACTGTGAGGGCGCGGGAGAAATGTTCCGTGTAACATCTCTTGATATTGAAAATCCTCCCCGCAAAGAGGATGGCAGCATTGATTTCTCCCAGGATTTCTTCGGAAAGCCCACCAATCTTACCGTAAGCGGCCAGCTTAATGTTGAAACACACGCCATGGCTCTTGGGGGCGTATATACATTTGGCCCCACCTTCCGTGCGGAAAAAAGCAACACTCCCCGCCACGGTGCAGAATTCTGGATGGTTGAGCCTGAGGTTGCCTTTGCCGATCTTGAGGATATTGCATGCCTTGCGGAGGATATGCTTAAATACATCATTCGCTATGTCCTTGACAATGCTCCTGAGGAGATGGAATTCTTCAATAAGTTTATTGATACAACACTCCTTGAAAGACTTAACATGGTTCTTAATTCCGACTTTGGCAGAGTTTCTTACACAGAGGCCATTGATCTTCTTATAAAAAGCGGCGAAAAGTTTGATTATCCTGTTGAGTGGGGAATTGACCTTCAGACGGAGCATGAGCGTTATCTTACGGAAAAAATATTTAAGCGCCCCGTGTTTGTTATGAACTACCCCAAGGATATTAAGGCGTTCTATATGCGTCAGAATGATGACGGAAAAACCGTTGCCGCAATGGACTGCCTTGTTCCCGGTGTTGGTGAAATCATCGGCGGAAGCCAGCGCGAGGAAAGGCTTGACCTTCTTGAAAAGCGTATGGAGGAGCTTGGACTTAACAAGGAGGATTACTGGTGGTATCTTGACCTTCGTAAATACGGAACGGCTCGTCACGCAGGCTATGGACTTGGTTTTGAGCGTGCGCTTATGTATATAACAGGTATTCAGAATATTCGTGACGCTATGAGCTTCCCGAGAACCACAGGCTCTGCCGACTTCTAATAGAAAAATTCACAGATAAAAGCATAAATAAAAGGCTTCAGCAAAAAGCATTTTGCTGAAGCCTTTGTTGCGGGAATAGGAAAAATTTGCCTTTTAGAACCCCATGGGGCTCGGCTCTCTTATGCCTATTAGTACACCGAGAGGCGAAGTTTTTTCATAGCAAGAAAATATTAAATAAATAATTTTTTTAATTTATTTAAAAATTTCACATTTCACATTAAAATTTAATATTATTTTCTTGCGATCTTGACAATTTTACCATCCACCGTTTTAGAAAAGTCCTGAGATTTTTCCATTCTCATCTACATCTATTTTTTCTGCGGCAGGCACCTTCGGAAGCCCGGGCATAGTCATTATCTCACCCGTTAAAACAACAACAAAGCCTGCGCCGGCAGAAACCTTAACATTTCTTACCGTTACGGTAAAGTTTTCGGGAGCACCGAGAAGTGATGCATCATCTGAAAAGCTATACTGAGTTTTGGCAATACAAATGGGAAGCTTTCCAAATCCAAGCTCAGTCAGCTTATCCAGCTCTTTTTGAGCCTTTTTATCAAATACTACTCCCTTTCCGCCGTATACTTTCGTAACAACGGCTTCAATCTTTTTATCAAGGGGCATTTCATCATCATAGCAGAAGGTGAAATCGTTTTCCTTCTCACAAAGGTTAACTACTTCGTTTGCCAGTTCAATTCCGCCTTCGCCGCCTTTTGCCCACACATCGGAAAGAACCACATTTACGCCAAGCTCTTTACATTTTTCTATTATAAGCTTAATTTCCTTATCAGTGTCTGTGGGGAACTTATTAACAGCAACAACGGAAGGAAGCTTATACACATTTTTAATATTTGAAACATGACGAAGAAGGTTGGGAATACCACGCAAAAGAGCTTCGGTATCTTCATTTGCAAGCTGGTCCTTTTTTACACCGCCATGCATTTTAAGAGCACGGACAGTTGCTACAATTACCACTGCAGAGGGCTTTAAGCCTGCATAACGGCACTTTATGTCAAGAAACTTTTCAGCACCCAAATCTGCACCGAAGCCCGCTTCGGTAATTGCATAATCACCAAGCTTCATTGCCATTTTTGTTGCCGTAACACTGTTACAGCCATGGGCAATATTTGCAAAAGGACCCCCATGAACAAGAGCAGGTGTACCTTCAAGAGTTTGTACAAGGTTGGGTTTAAGGGCGTCTTTAAGAAGAGCCGCCATTGCACCCTGGGCGTTAAGCTGACCTGCCGTTACAGGCTGTTCATCATATGTATAGCCCACAATAATGCGTGAAAGTCTTTCCTTCAAATCTGTTATTGATGAAGAAAGACAGAGCACCGCCATAATTTCAGAAGCAACAGTTATATCGTAACCTTCTTCACGGGGAACACCGTTTACTCTTCCACCAAGACCGTCTGTTATAAATCTGAGCTGGCGGTCATTCATATCAACACAACGCTTCCATGTAATTCTGCGTGGGTCAATACCAAGCTTATTGCCCTGATAAATATGGTTATCAAGCATTGCCGCAAGAAGGTTGTTTGCCGCACCGATAGCGTGGAAATCTCCCGTAAAATGAAGGTTTATATCCTCCATGGGCACAACCTGGGCATATCCGCCGCCTGCCGCGCCCCCCTTGATTCCAAACACGGGGCCAAGAGAAGGTTCACGAAGTGCAACCATAACATTTTTCCCGATTTTGCGAAGCCCGTCTGCAAGGCCGATGGTGGTGGTGGTTTTTCCTTCCCCTGCCGGGGTGGGGGTTATTGCCGTAACAAGCACCAGCTTGCCATCTCTTTTATCGTTTTTTCCAAGCAATGAAAGGTCAATTTTCGCTTTGTATTTTCCGTACTGCTCCAGATATTCGTCATCAATACCCGCTGTTTTCGCAATTTCAACAATAGGCTTCATTGTTACAGATTGTGCAATTTCTATATCGCTTTTATACATGTTATCAATCCTTTCTGTTGCTTGTCTTAAGGGTTACATCATGGTAACCGCCTTCAACAATACTTGTTGCGGAAACAAGAGTTATCTTTGCCTTCTCCTGCAGTTCAGGGATTGTAAGCACACCGCAGTTACACATTGTTGAAGATACCTTGTAAAGACTTTTTGCAACATTGTCACGCAGTGAACCTGCATAAACAACATATGAGTCTACACCCTCTTCAAAGGAAAGCTTTGCCTTTCCGCCAAGGTCATAACGCTGCCAGTTACGGGCACGGTTTGAACCCTCGCCCCAATATTCCTTTACATATGTGCCGTTGATATTCAGCTTGCTGGTGGGGCTTTCATCAAAGCGGGCAAAATATCTGCCAAGCATGAGAAAATCCGCACCCATAGCAAGTGCCAGGGTCATGTGGTAATCATGAACAATGCCGCCGTCTGAACAAAGAGGAATGTATATTCCCGTTTCACGGTAATACTCGTCACGGGCAGCAGCAACCTCAATTACTGCAGTAGCCTGTCCTCGGCCTATACCCTTCTGCTCACGGGTGATACAAATAGAGCCGCCGCCGATACCGATTTTAACAAAGTCCGCACCTGCTTTTGCAAGGAACAGGAAGCCGTCACGGTCAACCACATTACCTGCACCAACCTTCACACTGTCACCGTACTTTTCACGGATGAATGCAATTGTCTGCGCCTGCCATGCAGTATATCCTTCTGACGAGTCTATACAAAGCACATCCGCACCTGCTTCAACAAGTGCCGGCACACGCTTTTCATAGTCAAGAGTGTTGATACCTGCGCCTACAACATATCTCTTCTTATCATCAAGCAGTTCCTTGGGATTGTCCTTATGAAAAGAATAGTCCTTTCTGAATACAAAATATTTAAGCTCCTGCTTATTATTTATAATAGGAAGTGAATTAAGCTTATGCTCCCAGATAATATCATTCGCCTCTTTAAGCGTTGTATTTTCAGGCGCATAAATGAGTTTATCAAAAGGCGTCATGAAATCTTTAACAGGCGTATCTGTTGACATTCTGCTTACACGGTAGTCACGGCTTGTTACAACGCCCAGGAGCTTGCCGCAGGAGGTTCCGTCTTCGGTTACTGCCATTGTGTTATGCCCTTTTTCTTCAAACAGCTCCAAAACATCTTTTAAAGTTGCGTCGGGCTTAAGATTACTGTCACTTACAACAAAGCCTGCCTTATAGCTCTTTACACGGGCAACCATTGCCGCCTCGTCCTCGATAGACTGTGAGCCGTAAATGAAAGAAATACCGCCCTCCTTTGCAAGAGCAATAGCCATTTTATCATCTGAAACTGACTGCATGATTGCGGAAACAAGGGGAATGTTAAGACTGATAGAGGGTTCTTCCCCTTTTTTGAATTTTACAAGCGGTGTTTTAAGAGATACATTTGCAGGAATGCAATCCTTTCCTGTGTATCCCGGAACAAGTAAATATTCGCTGAAGGTATGGGATGGTTCACTGTAATAAAATGCCATATAATTCACTCCTAAAAAAACATTTTTTCTATTATATAATATATGTCAGCCTTTTTCAAGCAAAAAAATCATTTTTCTGAGGAAATATTGCTTATTCTTTCGGTAAATATCTTAAAAATGTTTGCCGATGCCGCAACCTGCAAAGCAAGGTCATTCATTCGCTCCTGATTATCGCCCTTTATATTAAAAATCGGTTGTGCAACACTGCGGACACTTTCTGTCACATACAAAAACGCCTTTTGCTGATTTTTTACAAAGGAATCATATATTTTACTTATGCCGTCTGCTTCCTCTATGGGTATAATCTTTTTGATTGTTGCTATATCAAGGGTTTGCTTAAGCGTACATATAATGAGAAGATACGCCATGTGAGTTCTTGAATACTTTTTTCTTATGGGCGGAGGAATTATTCCCAGCTTTACATAATTGTTTATCATTGAAGGCGTTATCAGCTTCTGCATACCCGTAACCTCGTTATATATTCCCAAATATTTATCCACAAGAGATGTTACCTGATCCATATACAGCTCTATATCGGGAAGCTGCTCCCAAAGCGGCAGCGCATATGAATTAAGCGTTTCCTCCAGCTCTGAAAAGGTTTTTTCCAATTTTTCTCTCTCTATATACAAAACATTCACTCCCTTTTTATCTATTATAGTATACTATGGCACAAATTGCAAATATTTTCTTGACACAATTTCTTAATCGTGGTAATATAGTATTAAATACTAGATAATATTTTATCCGGTATTACATATGACATATTTTGGGAATGGTGATAAAATGGGCAGATACATGAATATCAGGGAGCTTGTGGAAAGCTTCTGCAGGGAAAATTCGCCGAGAACGGCATTTAAAATCAAGCATAAAAACGGAAAAGAGATTTCCTATGAGGACATTACATTTTCACGGCTTTTCCGTGAAGTGACGGCACTTGGCAAATTCTTCGCAAATAATTTTGAGGAAAATGATACAATAGCAGTTGTGGGAAAAAACTGCTATGAATGGATGCTTGTATATCTGGCTGTTTTGTCAGCAGGGAGAATAATCGTGCCACTTGACAGAGCTTTGCCTTCTCAGGAGATGGAGTCTCAGCTTGAAAGGGCAAATGTTAAAGCCGTTTTTTATACAGAAGACCTTAAAGCATTTTACAATTCATACAGAGACGCACAAACCTATTGCATGAATGATGATAATTTCAAAAGCCTGATTGAAAGCAGTATGGCACTTGACAGTACTTCTTATGACAACACAGAGATTGATATTGAAAAAACCTCTTTAATCCTTTTCACTTCAGGAACAACATCAAAGTCAAAGGCGGTTATGCTTTCACAGAAGAACATTGTTTCAAATGTGATTGCACTGAAAAAGCATGTTACCTTCTACAACACCGATGTCAACATGGCTCTTCTCCCCTTCCATCACGGTTTTGGAATGACACAGATTGTCCTGTTTCTCTCAATAGGCATATGCAATGTTTTTTGCGAGGGGCTGAGAATTGCACGGTGTTTGAAGGAATACCGTGTTACCATACTTGTATGCGTTCCCAGAATTGCCGATGAAATCATGGGGGCAATTCAGTCTAAGCTCAAAAAAACAGGCAAGGATGCCCTTGTAAACACAATGGCAACGGCGGCAGGGATATTAAACAGATTTAAAATCGACATACGCAGAAGGCTCTTTAAAAAGATAATAAATGAGCTTGGCGGCGGTTTAAGGCTTATAATTATCGGTGCGGCACCTGCCACCCCGGCGGTACTTAAGCGTTTCAATGAGTTTGGAATACTTACG
The DNA here is from genome assembly GCA_036307325.1 of Clostridia bacterium. Classification (GTDB taxonomy): domain Bacteria; phylum Bacillota; class Clostridia; order UMGS1883; family UMGS1883; genus UMGS1883. Next base: position 692 of record JAXJXW010000020.1, on the reverse strand, counting down.
ATTCAGGGCTATGGGCTTACAGAGGCCTCTCCCGTTTTATGCGCCGAAAGTGACAGAATTATGCGCCTTGGTTCAATTGGCAAGCCCCTTCCCGACATTGATATAAGAATTGATTCCCCTGATGAAAACGGTATTGGAGAAATAATTGCCAAGGGCGATAACATTATGAATGGCTATTATAAAGACGAAGAAAGCACCAACGCAGTTTTAAAAAACGGATATTTCCATACGGGTGATATGGGTTATTTTGACAAAGACGGCTTCCTTTATATAACGGGGCGAAAGAAAAATGTAATTGTTTTAAGCAACGGAAAAAATGTCTTTCCTGAGGAGCTGGAGCTTGTTATCTCACAGTGCGAAGCCGTTAAGGAATGCATTGTTTCTCAAAAAGACGGGGAGCTGCATTCCAAAATAGTTTACAAAACTGATTATGACGAGGAAACCGCAAAGGAAACAATAAACAAATACATTGAAACAATGAACGAATCCCTTGTTTCCTACAAGCAGATTCATTCCGTAGAGTTTACAGATAAGGAATTTGAAAAAACAACCACACTGAAAATTAAAAGATAAATTTTTTGGAAGCGTTTGCAAAAAAGTGTTGACATTTCGCTCATTTCATATTATAATAAACAGGCGTCAGACAAAAGGCCCCATAGTCTAGCGGCCTAGGACGTCGCCCTCTCACGGCG
>JAXJXW010000019.1:0-20974 GCA_036307325.1 Clostridia bacterium | reverse complement strand
GTTCGCCGATAGCTATGGGCGATAAAAAAAGAGGAAATTTGCCTCAAAAGCAAATTTCCTCCTATAACTGCACTTTACTTAACTTTTAATACAAATTAAGATGGTCTTGCAAAAAATACATGTTACATTGCCCTTAGCGGTCTGTGCATTTTTCCAATGCCCTATCATTTGTTTTCAAGATACTTTCTGAATACCACTTCAAGAATTTCGTCACGCTCAAATTTAGTTATCAGACTGCGCGCGCCTTTGTGACCCGTAATATAGGTAGGGTCTCCGGACATGATATACCCAACAAGCTGACTGATTGGATCATAACCTTTTTCCACAAGTGCACTGTGGACACGGTTTATCATTGCTTCAATTTCAGCATCACGAAGCCTGGATATATCAAATTGAGTTGTGTTGCCATCCATTGTTGGTCATCCCCTTTCAAAAAGTATATACAAAATACTCTATGCTACAAGAATACACCAAAACAAACAACAATTCAATAGCAGTAATAAAATCTTAACATTAAAGTCAAATAACTGTTATTTTATTTCACAACCGCCGTCACCAATATCATCAACAATGAATGACGGTGCATAGCCTATCTTCTCCGTATAATTTTTGCCAACCTCTTCACGGAAGCGTTCAACGGCATCCTCTTTAACTATTGAAACCGTGCTTCCCCCGAAGCCTGCGCCTGTCATTCTTGAGCCGAGAACGCCCTCAACCTTTCTCGCTTCTTCAACAAGGGTATCAAGCTCAATACCCGTAACCTCATAAAGGTCACGAAGAGAGTCATGGCTGGCATTCATAAGAGTGCCAAACCTCTTTAAATCACCGTTTTTAAGTGCTTCAACACTTTCAAACACTCTGCCATCCTCATAGACAACATGCTCAATTCTTTTTCTTACAACCTCATTTTCAATAAGGTGCTTGTTTGCTTCAAATTCTTCTACGCTGATTTCACCGATACAACTTTTTTCGGGGAGAGCCTTTTTTAATATTGCAAAGCCCTCATCGCACTCACTTCTGCGTTCATTGTATTTGCTTGAAGCAAGGCTGTGCTTTTTGTTTGTATTGGTTATTACAAGCTTACAACCATCAAGCACAAGAGGAACAAGCTCAAATTTCATATTCTTGCAGTCAAGAAAAATTGCATGGTCCTTCCTTCCCATTGCGGAAGCAAACTGATCCATTATACCGCAGTTTACGCCGCAGTAATTATGCTCTGCCGCCTGACCGATAAACGCCATTTTTGTCATATCAACTTTTTCGGATATGTTGTTTTCTTCACTTGAAAGAGTTGCCAGGGCAAGCGCCGTTGCAACCTCAATAGCTGCAGAAGAAGAAAGCCCGCCGCCGTGAGGAAGAGTATCATCATAAAGCATATCGCAGCCGATTATTGTATAGCCCTCTTTTTTAAGCTCAAGGGCAACGCCTGCCTGATAATTTCCCCACCAAAGTCCACGGTAATCATCAAGCTTGTCAAGGTCAAGCTCTACCATGTCGGGAAGGTCAGTCGCCTTCATTCTTATAACATTTGCCCCCGTTTTTCTGAGAGCAATGGTTGTTCCCAAGGAAAGAGATGCCGGAAAAACGAAGCCGCCGTTATAGTCGGTATGTTCTCCTATAAGATTTACTCTTCCGGGAGAGTGAAAAACACGGATGTCTGAAGCTTCACCGCCGTAAAGCTTTATAAATTCCTGTTTTAATTCATTTACTGTCATACAAGAAATTCCTTTCAATCAATCTTTCATGGAGGCAATATAACGCTCATGGGCCGCACGAAGCTCCTTGCTTGTTTCTTCGGGAGCAGTGGGGTTACAGTGTGCCCATGCACCTGTTTCACTGGAAGCATTGAACTTCTGCTTTTCCGCACTTCTCATGGGCGGGAAAAACTCTATATGGAAATGGTAATAGTCACTTGTATCTTCACTGTTTACGGGACCTTGATGCATGCACATCATATACGGGAAGGTATATCCGAAAAGATTGTCAAGTGTTCCTGCCGCTTCCTTAACGGCTTTTGCAAGATTGTCCTTCTCACGGTCATTAAATTCCGTTAAATACTGCTTGTGTGCCTTTGATGCAATATATACGCCATAGGGATATTCACAGAAGAAGGGAAGGAAGCAAACAAAATCTTCGTTTTCAAAAATAATTCTGCGGGAATCCTTAACCTCATCTTTAATCATATCACAGAAAAGGCAGCTGCCCTTTTCTTCAAAGTGCTCTTTTGATGAAGCAAGCTCCAGCTCCAGCTTTTTGGGAATAAAGCTGTAGCCGTAAAGCTGACCGTGGGGATGAGGCATGGTAACGCCTACAACATCGCCTCTGTTTTCAAAGATGAATATGTACTTAATATTTTCATCCTTTCTCAGCTCATCAAATCTCTCTGTCCACAAATCCACAAGCTTGCGAACATGGGGAGTGCTGAGTTCGGGAAGGGTAACCGTATGCTCCGGAGAATAGAGTATTACCTCACATTTTCCGTATGAAGGCTTTGTCTTATAAATCTCCGTTGCAACATCATCGGGAACGGGAGGATTTGTTGAAAGTGCCGGAAAATCGTTATCATACTTTAAAACATCAAAGGATTTCGGAACCTTGTCATTATTCGGGCCGGGACAAAAGGGACACCAATCCTTCGGCATCTGAGGTCTGTTCTGCCTGTTAGATGCTATCATAACCCAATCTTTTGTAAGCGGATGCCATCTTAATTCTGCCATTTTTACTAACTCCTTTATAAATTATCTTTCAATAATACGGACAATATTTCACTGTACAGTGCCTGAGGGTCCTCCTTAAACGCCGTGCAGACCTTTTTTGCCATAATTTCATCACCGACGCTGAGCGTGACCCCGAAAAGCTCAGAATTTCCTTCTGATATGCCGAGAGAAACACCGTATTCAATATCATTTATCTTTTTGTAATCGGCACGGATGCCTAAAGAAGCTTTAAGCTCCTTCACCTTAAGCTTAATTGCCCTTAATATTCTTTCACGGACAGTTTTCGGTATGCGTAGGGAAAAGTACTCCAGTGCCTCTTTCCCTCTGTCCGTAAGGCTGTAATACCTTGCATTATCCTCTATATAATAGGTCACAAACTCCTCCTGCTCCAGCTCCGCAAGCTGCTGCTGAAGGTCAAAATAATTGACAAAGGGCAGAAGCGTTAAAATATCTACAATGCAAAAGGAAGGCACGGCCATTTTAAAATTATCCACAATGAAAAGTGCAATCAGCTTAACATCTATTTTATCATCAAAACTGTAATCCAACTGAAGCCCTCCGAAATGTTTATACTTGTATAATTATAATGCATATAAATAAATTTTTCAATCCCTTTATGAGTTTTTTTATTTTTTTACGCCGCACCTTCTGCAAATATCATTTGCCGCACATTCGCCGCACTTGGGGGAGCGTGCCATACACACCAAGCGGCCGTGCATTACAAGGCGGTGGCAAAAGTCACTTTGCTTTTCACGGGGAATCAGCTTTTCTGCGTCTTTTTCAACCTTTTCGGGAGCTGTTTCCTTTGTTATGCCCACACGGTACAAAAGTCTTTTTGCATGGGTGTCTATAACCATTCCGCCGCAGTGAAAAACATCTCCCAATACAAGGTTTGCCGTTTTTCTGCCCACGCCGTCAAGCGTTAAAAGCTGATCCATGGAGCAGGGAACCTCTCCCCCAAAGTCCCGGAGGAGCTTTTTTGCACATCCGATTATGTTTTTCGCTTTATTTCTGAAAAAGCCTGTGGGTTTTATTATATTTTCAAGCTCCGTCAGATCAGCGTTTGCAAAGCTTTGAACATCGGGATATTTTTTAAACAATTCCTTTGTAACAATGTTTACCCGTGCGTCGGTACACTGTGCCGCAAGCTGAGTTGCAATAAGAAGCTGAAGCGGAGTTTCATAATCCAATGTACATTCCGCCTCAGGATAAAGCTCTTCAAGAATTTGGCAAAAGGCCTGTGCCCTTTCTTTTTTTGTCATAACCTCACCCCGTTTTCAAGACTGTGAATATATTTTAGCATAAAAAGCTTGTATTTGAAAGAAAATATTTATATAATAAATGTAGAATCAGAGAATGGAGAATAAAATATGCGTCAACCATTAGCGGACAGAATGCGCCCTGATACCCTTGATACGGTTGTGGGACAACGCCATATTCTGGGAGAGGGTCGGGTTCTTTATAACATAATAAATTCATGTAATATTCCGAACATGATTTTTTACGGCCCCTCCGGCACGGGTAAAACCACCGTTGCAAACATTGCCGCCCAAAAGGCAGGCAAGCCCCTTTATAAGCTGAATGCAACAAACGCCTCTGTTGCAGATATAAAAAAGATGACTGCCGAAGCACAATCGCTTCTTGGGGTTGACGGCGTGATTTTATATCTTGATGAAATACAAAATTTCAATAAAAAGCAGCAGCAGTCACTTCTGGAATGCATTGAAAACGGAAGTGTAACGCTGATTGCTTCCACAACGGAAAATCCCTATTTTTACATATACAATGCAATTTTATCTCGTTCCACCGTTTTTGAATTTAAAGAGGTGGAAACGGAAGATATTATAAAAGCACTTCACCGTGCAGAGATTGAGCTGAAAAAGCAATATTCTCTTGTTTTAACAGATGAAGCTGCCGAGCATATAGCAAGCACCGCCTGCGGAGATGTACGCAAAGCACTAAATTCCCTTGAGGTTTCCCTTATGGCGGCAATTCCCGATTCTGATGGGAAATTTTTAATTGACCTTGAGCTTGCACAGGCAGTTACAATGAAAAAAAGCTTTCGCCACGACCGTGACGGAGACAGCCATTATGATGTTTTAAGCGCATTTCAAAAATCCATTCGTGGCAGTGACCCTGACGGGGCACTTCACTATCTGGCACGCCTTGTCATGGCAGGGGATATTCAAAGCATTACAAGAAGGCTTCTTGTAATAGCGTCTGAGGATATTGGCATGGCATATCCCAATGCCATAGTTATAACCAAAGCATGCGTAGATGCGGCACTTCAGCTAGGCTTTCCGGAAGCTCGCATTCCTCTGGCACAAGCCGTTATCACTCTTGCAACCGCACCCAAGTCCAACAGTGCCATTTGTGCCATTGACAGTGCAATATCCGATATTGAGCACGGGAAATCGGTGGATATTCCCTCTCATCTTAAAGACGCGCATTACAGCGGTGCCTCAAAGCTGAACCACGGAACGGGATACAAGTACCCCCATGCATATCCCAACAATTATGTAAAACAACAATATCTTCCCGATGCTATTAAATCGGCAAAATACTATATTCCCGGAAACAACAAGCTTGAAATACAAAACGAAAAATACTGGAAGGAACTAAAAAAGCAAAATGATTAAAGGGAGGGCTGAAACGCCCCCTTCTCTATAGCCTCTGCAAAGCGGGGTTGCAAAAACCGATTTTTTGAATTGATTTTTGCAACCCCGCCATTTTTAATTTTTTCGCAAAATATCAGGCTCCGTTATTGTACGCCGTTTTTAAGATATGCTTCAAGTTCTTCTTTTCTGTCCATAACCAGCTTATGCCCTGCATCATACATTGCACGGATTTTTTCGGGGTCACGCTCTGTTCTTTTCCACCCCTCTGTATTCTTCGGCGCAAAAACAAACATTTCACCTTTTTCCGCAAGCTCAAACGCCGTTTTATGGCTTTCATTATACAGGTCTGTTCGCTTGTTTAACGCTTCAATAAATGCAGGGTGCTTTTTATAAAGCCTGCCGCACAGGCCTATTCCCGTTTCCCTGGTTTTAACATAATCCTTTTCACGGGTCAGAACGGTTATTATTTTATCACAACCTGACTTTACTGCATGAGTGTACGGAATGGGGTCGGCAATACCGCCATCCATGTAAACCTTACCATTAAGCTTTATGGGCGGAAACATCAAGGGAAGCGCACAGCTTGCCACAACCGCAGTCCAGTCGGGATTATTTTTATCCAGCTTTATATATTCGCATTTCCCGCTTTCAATATCCGTTACTGCGGAATATACCTCTCCCTTAAAGTTTTTAAATGCTTCATAATCAAAGGGAAGATGCTTATTTGGAATATCCTTAAACACATAATTTATATTATAGTAGCTTCTGTTAAAGGGATTAAAAAAATGCTTCATTCCCATGTAGTGCTTATTATTAAGATACTGTGTACCTATAATAAGGTTTCTTCCCGGCTGGTTTGATACATATGACAATCCATTGGCTATGCCTGCCGATGAACCTATTACATAGTCTGCAAAAATGCCAAGCTCCAGCAGTGCATCCATTACGCCAGCTGAAAAATATGTGCGGCTGGCACCGCCTTCAAGAACAAGTCCAAGCTTCATTGTCATTCATCATCCTTTCAAGATCACTTTCTATCTGTCTTTTCAGCTGAGAAATTCCGGAAAACTTCTTTTCAGGGCGTAAAAAGTCAATAAATTCAAGCTTTATAGTCTTATTGTACAAATCCATGTCAAGACCCGGAATATATGTTTCCGTTCTTAATTTCTCCCCTCCGAGGGTGGGGTTAATTCCCACATTTGTTATTGCATGATGCCTGTCTTCACCGATAGTTACTATTGTGTGATACACGCCGAATTTCGGCGCAATCATATTTTCTGAAATATATATATTTGCCGTTGGGAAGCCTATTGTTTTGCCCAGGTGCTTCCCTTGGCTTACAATGCCCTGGATGGAAAATCTTCTGCCCAGCATTTTATTTGCTTTTTTAATATTGCCGTCTTTTATAAGGCTTCGTATTTTACTTGAAGAAACCCTTTCATCTTCAACCGTTACGCACTCGCACACACATAGCTCTGCGCCGTATTCTGAGGCTATTTCTCCAAGAAGCTTTACATTGCCTGCCGCATTTTTCCCAAAATGGTAATTAAATCCGCATACAATATATTTTGCCCCGTATTCTTCCATCAATACTTTTCTCACAAAATCTGACGGCTCCGTTTTAAGAAGCTCTGCCGTTGTTTTTAAAAAGTGCGTTTCACACCCAAGATTCCTTATTATATCGCTTTTTGCTCCGTTGTCTGTTATATATGCTGCGCCTTTCCCCAAAAATTCATGGGGAGAAACATCAAAGGTAAGAGCAATGGGGCGCAGATTTTTTTCCCGTGCACCGTTTACGCACCTTTTAATGATTTCCTGATGGGCAATATGAACACCGTCAAAGAAACCAAGGGCAATTGAAGCTGCCTTATCCATCATTGATAAAACCCCTTTATAAGCTTAAGACACATTCTTCCGTCAATAATTTCACCGCAGGAAAGGGATATAAAAGCCTTGTTTTCGCCATAAACACGGTATGTTTTCCCCTCTTGTGCGTGGTTGTAATATATTGGCACGCCGTTTTTTACACGGTCTGCCCTTTTTTTGTCAAGAAAAATACTGTCATACCTTTCAAAAAGTGCATCGGTGGGGATAATTACGCTTTTTTCCTCACCCCGTTCGCACAGATGCACAAGCTCATCAGGTGTTATGGAATTTTCAATGCCAAACATTCCGCATTTTGTACGCATAAGGGAATATATACACCCTCCGCAGCCCAGCTTTTCGCCTATATCAGCCGCTAAAGAACGGATATATGTACCTTTACTGCAATGCACATCTATTGTCACATAGGGCAGACTGATTTCTATTATATCTATTGAAAAAATGCTTACGCCTCTGCCCTTTCTTTCAACCTCCACACCCCGGCGTGCAAGATTATACAGTCTTTGCCCATTTACAGAAATGGCGCTGTACATGGGGGGGATTTGCATAATATCACCCACAAAGGACATTACTGCTTCCCTGACATGGCTTTCCGAAACATTTACTTCATGCTCCGCCAGCACCTTTCCCTCCATATCCAGGGTATCGGTTACCGTTCCCAAAAGAATAACCGCACGGTAACGCTTATCCTCCGCCGTCAGATAATCTGCCGCACGGGTTGCCGTTCCCACAAGAAGGGGCAGCACACCGCTTGCTCCGGGGTCTAAGGTTCCGGTATGGCCTATTTTTTTCATATTAAGCGCACGGCGGGCAATGCTCACACACTTGTGAGATGACCCGCCCACAGGCTTATTTATTATTATTACTCCGTTATATTCATTCATAGCTTTAACAATTCATCAACAAGAATTTTTTCGGCACTGTCTGCGTTCATATTAACAAAAGTACAGCCTGCCGCTTTTTTATGGCCGCCGCCGCCGAATTTTTTTGCAACGGGTTCAATATTATAATCACCCAGCGCACGCAGGCTTACCCTTACATTTCCGTCATTAAGCTCAGTTAAAAATGCACTTATCATAACGCCGTCAATCTTTCTGGGAATCTGGGCAAGCCCCTCCGTGTCAGATTTTTGGGCGTTGTATTTTTCAAGAATTTCCCTTGTAATTGTTGCCGTTGCAATTTTTCCATTTGCATACAGCTTTATTGATTGGATTGCCTCCGCCTGAAGCTTAAGCTGCTTAAGGGTTACTCTTTCATAAAGCATACTGCAAAGGTAGTGGGCATCAATACCTGTTTTAATAAGCTCCGTTACAATTTCAAAGGTGCGTTTGTTAACCGAGGCATATTGAAACGACCCTGTATCTGAGGAAATTGCGCAGTATAAATACTGTGCGATTTCCTTTGTGATTTTTTCGTTTGCGGCCGTCAATATTTCAAAAATAAGCTCCCCTGTGGCACTTCGGCTGCTCTCCACCAATGCTTTTTTTGCAAAGCCCTCCTGTTTTATATGGTGGTCTATGCAAACGGTGTCCTCCTTACTTATAAATGCGCTTTCCCAGCCTCCCAGGCGGTCAGATGTCCCCACATCCACGGCGCAGTAGCATTCATAATCAGGGGCGTTTGGGTCCTCTTCATATATACGCACATCGGTTTCCAAGAAATTAAGGTGGTGCGAAAGAGGCACATTTACAAAAATGTCACTTTTAACACCGTTTTGTCTGAGTGCATGGCGCAAGGCAAATGCACTTCCCATGCAATCCCAGTCGGGATTCACATGAACAAAAATTGCCACCGATTTACGGCTTTTTAAATAATTAAAAAGTTCGTAATCCATTTTATCCTCCACAGTAACTGATTATTTATCGGAATTCAGCTTATTTAAAAGGTCGTTTATATGTGCGCCGTATTCTATTGAGGTGTCCTCCTCAAAAGAAAATTCAGGCACACAGCGCAGATTGACTCTGCTGCCGATTTCACGGCGAATAAAGCCCGCCGCACTTTTAAGTGCTTTAAGGGCATCCTTCTTTTCCTCCGCCGTTCCCATGATGCTTATAAATGCCTTTGCATAGCGTAAATCATTGGTAATTCTCACGCTTACAACACTTGTCATCATGGGAATACGGGGGTCCTTCAAATCTCTTATAATAGAGCTAAGCTCCTTTTTTACTTCTTCGGAAATTCTGTCTGTTCTTTTAAAAGACATGTTTATTTAACCTCTTCCATAACAAAACATTCCACAACATCGCCATCTTTTATGTCATTGAAGCGTACAAAGCCCATTCCGCATTCGTAACCGCTGTTTACTTCCTTAACATCATCCTTGAAGCGGCGGAGTGAATCCAGCTCGCCCTCATGAATAACAATACCGTCACGCACAATACGAACGCCGCAGTTACGCTGAATTTTACCGTCTGTTACATAGCATCCGCCGATTGTTCCAACGCCGCTTACCTTAAAGGTCTGCCTGATTTCGGCGTGGCCTATAACGCTTTCACGGAACTTAGGTGCAAGCATACCCTTCATTGCCGATTCAATTTCCTCAATAGCTTCATAAATTACACGGTACATACGAAGGTCAACCTTATTAAGCTCTGCCGCACTTCTTCCGCCTGCATCAGGGCGAACATTAAAGCCAACAATAATAGCGTTTGACGCAGAAGCAAGAGTAACATCACTTTCCGTAATGGCACCCACAGCACCGTGAATTACACGCACACGAACCTCATCATTTGAAAGCTTTTCAAGACTTTGCTTAACGGCTTCCACGCTTCCCTGAACATCTGCTTTAACAATGATGTTAAGGTCCTTCACATCGCCCTCCTGGATTTGGCTGAACAGGTCGTCAAGATTTACTCGGCGGCTCTGCTTAATAGCCTCATCCTTTATCTTTTGCTTTCTTGTTTCAACAACATGGCGTGCGGCACGCTCGTCTTCTACCGCATAGAACACATCGCCGCCGTCAGGAGTTTCGCTTAAGCCCACAATTTCAACGGGAGTTGAGGGAGTTGCCTCCTTTATTCTCTTACCATGCTCATCATTCATGGCACGCACTCTTCCCACTGCTGTTCCGGCAACTATTATATCCCCTGCTTTAAGTGTGCCGTTCTGAACAAGCACGGTTGCAACGGGGCCTCTGCCCTTATCCAGCTTTGCTTCTATAACAGTACCCTTTGCACGGCGGTTGGGATTTGCCTTAAGCTCCTTCATTTCAGCCGTAAGAAGCACCATTTCAAGAAGCTGGTCTATATTTTTCTTCTGCTTTGCACTGACCTCAACACAGATAACATCGCCGCCCCATTCCTCGGGAACAAGGCCGTGCTCCGTAAGCTCCTGCTTAACACGGTCAGGATTGGCACCGTCTTTATCAATCTTGTTAATAGCCACAATAATGCTTACATTTGCCGCCTTGGCATGGTTTATAGCTTCAATCGTCTGAGGCATAATACCGTCATCAGCTGCAACAACAAGGATTGCAATATCTGTAACCTGTGCGCCGCGGGCACGCATTGCCGTGAAGGCTTCGTGACCGGGTGTATCGAGAAATGCTATCTTTTCGCCGTTTACTTCAACCATATATGCACCGATGTGCTGCGTAATTCCACCGGCTTCTCCTGCCGTTACATTTGTTGAACGGATTGCGTCCAGAAGACTTGTTTTACCATGGTCAACATGACCCATAACAACAACAACGGGAGGCCGCTTCACAAGGTCCTTTTCATCATCAGGTGCATCTGCGTCACCGAAAAGCCTATCCTCTTCGGTTATTATGATTTCCCGTTCAACCTCTGCGCCCATATCCTCAGCAATAAGAGAGGCAACATCAAATTCAATATCCTGGGTAATTGCCGCCATAATGCCAAGCTGCATAAGACGCTTTATAATTTCGGTTGCGCTGACCTTAAGCTTCTGGGCAAGGTCTCCCACCGTAATCTCATCGGGAATAACAAGATGAAGCTTTTCCTGCTTGGGCTTGGGAGCCTCCTGCTTGGGCTGCTGCATCTGCTGCATTTTCTTCTGACCCTGCTTATTCTTATTATTTTTCTTTATGCGCTGTTTATTCGTTTCAGTATCCTTTATTTCGGGAGCAAGCATTTCTGCCTTTTCCTTTGCAAGCTGCACATCAAGGTCAACCGCATTGGAACGGGTATCCACATAACGCACATTTTTGTGAGGAGTAATAACGGTTTCTTCGGCAACTTCTTTTGGAGCTTGTGCCTCTTTTTTTGCCTGCTCCTCCTCCATTTTTTTTCTGCATTCGGCAATGTATTCCTCAATAGGAGTGCCGTCGTCAAACTTTTGAGTGTAATATTCCATTACAACACTCATTTCATCAACATCAAGCAATGATGATGATGTGCCTTTTGAAATTCCCACAACCTCGGAAAGTACTTTAACGATTTCCTTCGACGGAATTTCTATTGCCTTGGAAATTGCACTGATTTTTTGTTTTGCGATCATTTAGCAACACCTCCATAAATTTTAACGATAGCCGATGCAAATCCTTCGTCACATATGCAGATAACGGGAAGATTTTTCTTTCCCACCGCATGGCTCAGGGAATCCTTATCGGAATAAAAAATTATGTCAACACCACAGCGGCGGCATTTGCCCTCTATACTTCTTTTATTGCTTGCGCCTATATCGCCTGCGGCAACAACAAGTGCCCCGCGCCCTTCTTCAACGGCGCGTTCCGATGAGAATACGCCGAATTCTGCCTTTCCCGCACGAACCGCCATTCCCACCATGTTCAGTAATCTATCGTTCATTAAATCAATTCTTTCATTATATTTTCACTTTGCTCTGCGCTTATATTCTGATGAAAAGCCCTTTCAAGCGCACGGGTCTTTATCATTTTTTCCCTGCATTGACCTTCTTTGCATATGTATGCTCCGCGCCCTGCCGCCTTTGCAGTTTTATCCACGGTGATAACACCGTCTTTACTCTTTTTAATGCAATACAGTTCTCTTTTAGGCTTCATTGTTCTGCATACAATGCACATTCTCAGCACATCCGCCATTATAAGGCTTCCTTTCCTGCTGACGCATCGCTTTTAATATCAATTTTCCAGCCTGTAAGTCTTGCGGCAAGGCGAGCGTTCTGCCCCTCCTTACCAATGGCAAGAGAAAGCTGGAATTCAGGTACCGTTACAACGGCAGACTTGCTTTCCTCATCAACCTCAACGCTTATAACCTTTGCAGGATTGAGCGCCGCACTGATATATTCGGCAGGGTCCTCACTGTACTGGATAATGTCTATCTTTTCATCGTTAAGCTCTTCAACAATTTCCGCCACACGGATTCCCTTCTGCCCTACGCAGGCACCCACAGGGTCAATATTGGGGTTATCACTGTAAACTGCAAGCTTACTGCGGCTTCCCGCTTCACGGGCAATGCTCTTTATAATAACGGTTCCGTCTGCAATTTCGGGGACGCCCTGCTCAAAGAGCTTTTTAACAAGACCGGGGTGGGTTCTTGAAACCATAAGATTAACGCTTTTTGTTGTTTTCTTAACCTCAAACACATACACCTTAAGACGCTTGCCCGGTGTGTACTCCTCTCCGGGGATTTGCTCACTTGGTGCTAAAACGGCTTCGGCACTTCCAAGGTCAATCATTATTCCGCGGCGGTCAATTTTTTCAACCTTGCCGGGCATAACATCATTTTCCTTATCACTGTATTCGTCATACATGTTTCCACGCTCTGCCTCACGGATTTTCTGAACAACAATCTGCTTTGCAGTCTGTGCGGCAATACGGCCGAATTTTGCAGGGTCGGCAGTTAAATCCACACTGTCTCCGATTTCATAGCGTTTGTCAATTGCCTGCGCCTCTTCAAGAGACATTTCAACGGCAGAGTTTTCAACCTCTTCAACCACCGTTTTTGTGCAGTAAACACGCATATCCCCCGTTTCACGGTTTACATCTGCAAAGCAGTTGTAACCGGAGCCGAAGTTTTTCTTGTACGCAGTAACAAGTGCCGCTTCAAGTGCGTCAAACATGACATCCTTTTTAATGTTCTTTTCTTTTTCAAGCGCCTCCAGCGCAAGTATAAGTTCACTGTTCATTTTTCCAATACACTCCTATCAAAATTTAACCGCAAGGCGTGCAGATGACACCTTTTTCTTATCTATAACAATTTCTTTTCCGTCAATTTCAAGGGTTATGCTTTCATCATCATGTGCTTTAAGCACCCCTGAAAGCTCCTTGCCTAAATCTATCGGCGCAAAAAGGCGGACATCAATTTCACTGCCCAAAACCTTTTCATAGTGCCATGGCTTTTTCAAAGCCCTGTCAAGCCCCGGTGAAGAAACCTCAAAAATATATGCTTCCTTCACAAAATCATGCTCATCCAGCAAGGGATTGATACCGCGGCTGACATTTTCACAATCTTCAATGGTTACGCCGCCCTCCTTATCTATATACAGACGAAGAAAATAACTGCTGCCTTCCTTCTTATACTCCGTATCATAGATATAGACGCCGTACTCATCACACACAGGTGCGGCGAGTTTTTCAAGCATAGCTTCGATTTTTGACATCGGCAAGCCCCCTACGAAATTGATAATAATACGAAAGAGTGGGACACAACCCACTCTCATACCTTAACCATTGTAACACCTTTTTATCGTTATTGCAAGCTTTTTTTGCCATTATCTGAATTTTTTGTGCAAAAAAGGCTTTTCAAGCACTCTTTTAAAGGCAATAAACGCCCCTTCGCCCCCTTTATGAAGAGGCTTTGTCAGCACAGCATAGCACCCTGAGCGCTTTGCTCCCCACACATCCGTGAAAAGCTGGTCGCCTATGGCGGCTATTTCCGCACTCTTAAGCCCCATTGCCGCCTGAGCCTTCAAATAGCCCGAAAGGCGTGGCTTCAGCGCATCATACACAAATGTTTCAACCCCGATTTTTTCACAAAAATCACGGACACGCCCAAAGGAATTGTTTGAAACAACGCACAGCTTTATGCCGTTATTTTCCAATTCCCGAAGATGTGCCAATATTTTTATATCGGGTGTGGGCACATTATGCCCGATAAGGGTATTATCTATATCAAGAATAACCCCCTTAAGTCCTCTTTCTTCAAGGAACTGCGGCGTTAAATCAAGAATACTGTTTAAATAAGCGTCTGCCCTTAAGTTCTTCATTATAAAAAGTCCCCTTTTTAAGCGTCTTTTCTCCAATAAAACAAATATTGCTGTGCAAAACCGCTAAAATCCCCGAAAAGGCTTTCCCCCGCCTCTTTTGCCTCCTGCGTATTAAAGTGTTCAGCCATAACACGCTTTATCCACACATCAGAGGGGAAAAGGTCATACTTTCCCAGAGAGAACAAAAGCACACAGTCACAAACCTTATCACCCACACCTCGGATTTTAAGAAGCTCTTTTCTTGCAGTAATGGTATCTGCCTTTTTTAAATAATCAACATCAATTTCCCCTTCCGCAAGAAGGTGCGCCGCATTTGCAAGGTAAGACGCACGATACCCTACCCCCAAATCGGCATATTCCTTTTCCGTAAGAGAGGCAAGGGTGGGAATATCAGGGAAAGCGTACAGTTTTTTATCCTCAAAGGGAATTTCTTTTCCGTATCTTTCGCAAAGCCTCTTAACACAGGTTTTTATCCTGGGGATTGAGCTTCTCTGGGATATAATAAATGAAAAAAGCGTCTCTGTAAACTCCTGACGCAAAATGCGTATACCGCCTCCGTAGCTGATTGCCTGTGCCATAATATCATTTGAACTGAGCTTTTCTTTAATTTTTGAGTAGTCACGGTCTGCGTCAAGATATTCTCTCCAAAAGCCCTCGTAATCCTCTTTTTCGCACGGCTCTATGGTCACAATTGAACTATCCTCGCTTATCCTTGCGGCTTTACCGCCGGCAACACCCACAAAGCTGCCGTCAGATTGCTTTTCCCAGCGAAAACACTGACCGCATTCAAAAGTATGCGTTGGAGAAAAATCATTGAGCTGTATTTTCAAAACAATCACCCGTTCTTCTTCTGTTTCTGACAATTTTTGAAACTGTCAGGGCAAAATTTTCCTCGTCTTCTTCCATAACAAGCTTATCTGCCATGCCCACGGCATAACGCAGGTAAGCTGCGGCGGAGTCTTTTTCAAATTCATTCTGCGCCATTACACTCATTGCCATCAAAAGCCCTCTGATATGTTCGTTGTGAGAGCTGCCGCCGTATATCTGTGCCCTGGCGTACAAATTAAAATGCTCTCCCATGCAGCAAAGTGCCGCACAATGTGCGCCCTCCTGTCTTGCCATGTGAGCAGCCAGCAGCTTTTCCCATTGCGGTGTTGTAATAACAACCTCGTCCAATGGCTCACTGCCGCAAAGCACATTCATCACCGACCCCTTGAAATGGTGAAGTCTCCGTGCGGAGCCTGCCGCAAATTCATATTCTTCAATAAGCGCCGCCTCTGTGGCCATGCCTTTATTTTCAGTGCAAAGCGTTATTTCATGGCGGCCGCTTTTTGCCAAATCCAGTGCAAGCTCAACCGCCGCCCGTGCATTTTCCGTGTTGAGAACAAGCTCATCCGAAAAAGAGTCGTATCCCTTTTGAAAATTGATTTTGCACGCAGGCGCAACAATGCGCTTTGAATTTATATAATAAACATGCGCCTTAACCCCGAAATGGGACATTAAATTATTGTTTTCGGAAACACTATCCCCAAAGTCACAATCATAAATTATTGCGTCAATTTTTCTTCCGCCGATTATTTCACTGAATTTTTCTCTTCCAAACAGGAATATATCAGCGGAAACAAACAAAAATTCATCCCTGCGGCGAAATCTCTTTAAAAGCGATGAAAATATATCCACACAAATAGAAAGCAATCTTTCGCCGATTCTTTTTGAATATATCACTACAATAAGCTTATTCACATACAAGCACTCCGCTTTTTACCGATACTGTAATTTTATCTTTTTCCGCTGCCTTAATTATAATTTCAGCAAGCTTATCTTCAATCTCACGGCTTATTATTCTTCGCATGGGTCTTGCACCCAAATGCTCTTTTTCCGCCTGTTGAGCAATGAAATCTGCCGCCTCTTCCGTTACGGAAAGGGTCATTCCCTTTGGGCTGAGCATTTCGTTAAGGTCTGCTATCATAATGTAAAGAATTTCCTTCATTTCCTCATGAGAAAGCTCCTCAAATACGATTATCTCATCAACACGGTTTAAGAATTCAGGTCTGAAAATGGCCTTCAGCGCACCCATAACCTTCTGTTCATTTTGCTTTGCCGCACTTTGTGCAAAGCCTATTCCGCCGCCCTTCCAATCGCTTCCTGCGTTGCTTGTCATAACAATTACTGTGTTTTCAAAGCTGACGGTTTTTCCCTGACTGTCGGTTACACGCCCGTCGTCTAAAATCTGAAGAAGAATGTTCAGCACATCAGGGTGTGCCTTTTCAATTTCATCAAAAAGTATAACGCAATAAGGCTTTCTCCTTACCTTTTCAGTGAGCTGACCTGCATCGTCATAGCCCACATATCCCGGCGGAGAACCAATAAGCTTCGCAACGGAATGCTTTTCCATATATTCCGTCATATCAACTCTTATAAGAGCGTCTTCGCTGTCAAAAAGCTCTGATGCAAGCTGTTTTACAAGCTCTGTTTTTCCTACGCCTGTGGGGCCAACAAAGATAAAGCTTGCAGGGCGAAGCTTTTTTGAAAGTGCCGCACGGTTTCTGCGGATCGCACGGCTTACACTGCTTACCGCCTTGTTTTGGCCTATTATTCTTTTATGGAGACACTCCTCAAGATTTAACAGTCTTTGTGTTTCCTCCTGCGTAATGCGGCTTACGGGAATTTTTGTCCACCCCTCCACCACACGGGCAATATCCTCAGTTGTAAGAGGAACCTCCTTAAGCTGCGCCTTTAAATTGTCAAGCTCCTCTACAAGAGCGCATTCTTTTGATTTGGCTTCTGCCAGGCGTGCATAATCCTCCTCCGATGGGGCATTTTCACCCGTAACCTCCATTTCAGAGATTTCCTTGTTTAAAAGAGCAAGCTTCTTTTCCTTTGCCGCAATTTGTGCAAGCACCATGTTTTTAAGATTTGCATGGCTTCCTGCTTCGTCAATAAGGTCTATTGCCTTATCGGGCAAAAAGCGGTCATTTATATACCGCACCGAAAGATTTACGGCGCTTCTTATAACCTCATCAGATATTTGTACCTTATGATATTCTTCATAATAGTGCTTTATACCCCGCAAAACCTCAACCGTTTCCTCAGGGCTTGGCTCTTCAACGATAACCGTCTGAAATCTTCTTTCCAGTGCGGAATCCTTTTCAATATATTTGCGGTATTCCTTAAGCGTTGTTGCACCTATAACCTGAATTTCACCCCTTGCCAGCGCAGGCTTTAAAATGTTTGCCGCACTCATGGCACCTTCGGCATCGCCTGCTCCCACAATATTGTGCATTTCATCAATTACAAGGATTACATTACCGAGTTTTTTCGTTTCTTCAACTATTCCCTTAAGGCGTGCTTCAAACTGACCCCTGTACTGAGTTCCTGCAACAATGGCAGTAAAATCAAGAAGATAAACCTCTTTATCAAGAAGCTTTTCGGGAACATTGCCCCTTGCAATTCGCTCTGCAAAGCCTTCGGCAATAGCCGTTTTTCCAACGCCGGGCTCACCCAGAAGCGCAGGATTATTCTTTGTGCGCCTGTTTAAAATCTGCACAAGCCTCTCTATCTCTCTGTCTCTGCCCACAACAATATCAACCTCTCCGGCGCGGGCTTTTGCAGTAAGATTTGTGCCGTAGGCATCAAGAAGCTTTTTCTTTTTTTCATGGCCGGAAGCTTTTGCGCTTTTTGCTCTTTCCTCTCCGCTTTGCTCCGAAGCGTCACCCTCTTGGGGCTTTGCCCCGAAAATATTTGCCAGAAAGTTATTGAGCATTCCCGTGGGATTATCCCCGTCAAGAGGCATATCAAGCTCGCCGCCTTCAAATATTTCATTCATCTGGTTCTGCAGGCCCTCCATATCCTCTATGTCGAGTCCTCCTGCCATTTGCTGCATGGTGTTTATCCCTAATTTCTTGGCGCAGGGCATGCACAGACCTTCGTTAATGCTTCTGCCGTTTTCAAGTCTTGTTACAAATATAACAGCAACATTTTTGTTGCATCGTGAACATAGCATAGTTTTCACCCCTTTATGTACATAAGCGCTTCAATTATATCACAGAAAATCCCGAAGTTCAATCGAAAATCCGTAAAATTCACAAACCATACACAAAACACAATATCTTGGGTTTTTTTAACAAAAAAGTAATATAAAAACCACACTTTTTTGTAAATTCATATTGCTTTATAGAAAAATTTATGGTATCATATTACCAAATAGGAAGGAGGAGATGGAAATGAAAAAAAGATTTCTGTCTTTAATTATTTCAATATGTATGTTGCTTAGTGTATTTGCTGTCGGCGTTTTTGGTGCAAGCACATTTCCCGATGTTCTTTCGCCCGACCATGACTGGGCCGCAACACAGATTGCCGAAATGACTGATATGGGAATTATCCGCGGCTATACTGACGGCACTTTTAAGCCTGATAAAGCCGTAAACAGAATAGAAGCTCTTCTTCTTTTCGCCCGTGCGGCAGGCATTGCAGATGTAAATAATGAAAAAATAGTTGAATTCGCTTATGAAAAGTATCAGTATCTTCTTTCCGATGTGGATTTTGGTGCTTATGAAAGCTATAAGAAGGAGGTGTCTTTCCTTCTTTACAGCGGCGTCGTTGATGAAGATGATATTGTTGAATATCTTGCTGACGATGCTTATCTTGAAGATTTCCCCAGAAAGGATGCGGCAAAGCTTCTTACAAAGCTCTGCACAACAAAGGTAAGCAGTGCTTCCAAAAAGGATCTTGACTTTGCAGATTTATCAGACATTGATTCAGATTATGTTCCCTATGTAGCTTATGTTGTAGGTGAAAAACTCATGTCAGGCGTGCAGAAGGATGACGGAACTATCTGCTTTGATGGAGACAAGCCCCTCAGCCGTGCACAGATTTGTATTTTGCTTTACAACATCATCAAAAACCTTACAATCACTGCTGAGGCAGGAACGGTAACTGAGGTAAATACAGACGCCGGAACGGTTGATTTCAAGAATACTGACGGTAATGAAAAGAGCTACATTGTTCCGTCAGACGCTAAAATTGTTATAAACGGCAATACTTCTTCCGTTGAAGATATTCTTGCAAAATCTGAAATTGTTGTCGTAAGGCACGGTAAAAGCATCTACGCCGTTCATGTGTTCAGTCCCCGTTCAAACCGTACAATAAAGGGTACTGTTGAGGCTGTCACTTCTTCAAAGAGCTTTAAAAAGCTTTCCGTTAAAGACGAATCCGGTGAGGTTTACACCTTCTATACGGCCGATTCCTTTGATGTAACAAAAGACGGCGTTGCAGATTCCTTCAGTTCAATAAAAAAGAAGGACTATGTTGTTGTAGAGCTTCTGGGAAGCGAAATTGTTTCTATTGACAGGCAGACCTCAGAAGCAACTGTTCAGGGAACGCTTCAGGGAATAAACCTTGAATCACCTATTACCATTGAGGTGCTCACGGTTGACGAGACCACAAAGAAGGAATCCCTTGCAAAATATACCGTTTCCGATTCTGCCACTGTCCGCAGGAACGGTTCCTCCGCTACACTTCGTGATATACTCGTGGGAGAAAAGGTTGTTCTTACAATAACACGGGGCGATGTTTCAAAAATTGTTGCAACAACAACCAGCTCAACCGTTTCAGGTACAGTTAAGGGTATTAACATCGGAGCGCAGTCAAGCCTTATTATTTCAAGCGACTCAACAGAAAAGACATATCAGGTGGCTATTGACGCTAAGTTTGTTGTAGGCGGGCAGGACGCTGATATATATGATTTAAGACTGGGCAATGTTGTAAGCCTTACACTTTCAGGCACAACCGCAACAAAGGTTGAACAGACCTCTGCTTCCGCAACAACCACAAAGTCAGGTACTGTTGAAGCCTCAAGTGCTTCATACGGATATATTGATGTAATCGACGCAAACGGTGCTTCGGAGAAAATCTTCGCTGCAAAAACAGGTACAAGCGTTTCTGCAAAAATCATTGACGGTGAAACAGGAAAAGAAATTGCCTTCAAGAATATTGCAGCAGGTGATTATGTTATTGCCACAGGCGCTTATTCCAACGGAGCATTTGTTGCAAAAACAATTATCGTTACAAAATCAAATTAAACTGCTCCTCATATTAAAAAGAGGTTGAAGGCATATGCCTTCAGCCCCTTTTTAATGGTCCTTTCACATTTTTTCATTTTTTCACAAAAAAATATTGACAAGCGTCACACTATCTGCTATAATAGGCTTCGTTGTCGAGGATTTGACAATCTATTTGCGAGAGTGGCGGAATCGGCAGACGCGCACGTTTAAGGTGCGTGTGGGATAACCATACGGGTTCAAGTCCCGTCTCTCGCACCAAACAGTAGAAATCCGAACCTTGTACCAATTGGTGAAGGGTTCGGATTTTTATTATATCTCGACTATCCTAACTTTAATAGTAAACTTGAATAGCATAAAAGCACTTGCGTTCTTCTGCAAGTGCTTTTCTAATTTACTTTGTAATTTTTATCAAATGCATATTTCTTTATCGTCGGAAATATTGACGAATCAACTTGTTGAGCTGCAACAACTAACCCTCTTAATCTACGTCTACTTTCTGTATCTCCAGGATTCTGTTTTAACTTTTCAAATTCATCTTTTATATTTTTTC
>JAXJXW010000018.1:0-6124 GCA_036307325.1 Clostridia bacterium | reverse complement strand
TTATAATGCTTTCAAAGCTACCTTGACTGATGAACAGATCTTCAGCTTTCAGTGTTAAATTTAAAGAAGCATTACCTGCCGAATTATTATTTGTCCAACTCTCGCTTGTAAGGATATTATCTACCGCTGCTAAAATATCTGCTGAAATCTGATTGCGATAGATTGCCGGAAGTTCATTAAGCTTGTTATTTATTGCAGTTTTAACCTTATTTGCAAATGTACCTTCTCCGCCAAATACATCATCCAGCTTAATGTCAATATCAATATCGGCTTTGCCGGCAGCATTACCTAACTGCCATGCTGTCTGGCTAACAAGCTCATCAACAACAGGATAAACCGAATTTTCAACTTCAGTTTTTACCAATGGCGGCAAGGATGCAATTTTATTTGCTATTTCACTCTTGATAAGAGTGGACATTTCGTTTTGACCGCCCAAAAGGTCTGCAATAGGCTTGTCGGATATTACAATAGTAGTCTTACCGTCTGAATCATTTAAACTCCACTCTGTCTTTGCAGCAAGGGTATTAAGCACGCCCCCTACCTTTGTCCTGATTTCATTCTTAATGGCTTCATCCTCTATACCGGCAATGGCAGCATCCAGAGCATCATTCATCATTTGAGCAAATGCACTCTCTCCGCCGAAGAGACTATTAAGAGTAAGTTTTACATTTATGTTCTTATTTGCATTAGAATCGTTAATATTCCATGTGGATTGTGTCGATATTGTATCAATAGCCGAATAAAGAGCTACCCTGACATCACCTTGCATATCAGCAGGAACACTTGATCCAATAATGTCATCTGCTCCCTGCTTTAACATAGCAGCGAAAGCTTCTGAACCGCCAAAGAATTCACTCAATGTCATTGTATCGTGGATATTTGTCATTGTATCCTGCGGCAAACTTGCTGTTGCGTCACTCTTTACAATAAATTCGATAACATTGTCAAGTTCTTCCTGAATATCATCCCTAATATCTGAAGGAACAGAATCTAAAACACCGTTTGTAGCTTCTTCAAGCATATTTCTTAAATTATCTTCGCTACCGAAAATCTGGCTCAAAGGCATAGCCAAATCAATAACGCCTTCATTAAGATTCCAAATCTTTTCTACAGCAATCTGCTCCAAGGCCTCATCAATTTTATCTTCAATCTGACCTCTCACAGATTCTGGAACTGAACCCAAAGCAGTATCTATCTGATCTTTGAAAAGCGACTTAAATGCTTCCTTGCTGCCAAATAAATCGCCGAAGGACATATCAAGATTTACCATCTTAATCTTTTTATCAGGTGTAATAAATCTTTGAATCTGCGGTTGTTCAAAAAATTTATTCTCAAATTGATTCAATCCGTTAAGAGCAATCAATCTATTACCAAATACCAAATCAGTTGCGGTATCAATTACCTTGCCGTCAGGATTATAAAACAGATTTATGTAAACATCAGGAATATTGAACCTAGTTGTACTCATTTTTGCGGAGAGTTCTTTCCAGCCGGGATGAAGAGTGACATTTGAATTGATGGGAGTATCTTTTTTATACTCAATTCTGTTTTCATCAAACCAGCCCAACTGATAAACATCATGGTTATAGTCATTTGCGGAACTCTCAGCTGCAGAATAGGTTTCCTTAACATCCGGCATATCCTTGCCCAAAGACTCAATTGTGTCGCCTTCAGGAACTTTATATTCAGCAACCAAGGTTTCGCCGTCTACAAAAGACACAACGAAGCTGGTTGTTTCGGGGGGATTGCCACCGCTACTACTACTACCTCCGCCGCTATGGGGCTTCTTAAATTCCACAGATGTATTATCTGACAAATTAACAAAGAAAATATCAGACTTATAGTTGTCGAAATAAACTGTACCATTTACATTGTTTACAACAATTCCGTCTCTTACAGTAGATTTAGAAATGGTTATCTTACCGGGCTTTTGAGCACCTCTTACGAGAATGCGACCGTTTACGGTAACATTTTCCAAGGTAATGTTGTATGTATGAACACCGTCACCAATAATAAGGTCACCATTTATGACCATGTTGGACAGCTTTACTCCGCCTACATTTACCATAACAGTGCCTTCTACAGTTCCTGTATAGGTGGAATTTGCCTCAGTATAATAATTTCTTACGATGTTATTCATAAGAACGGCAAACTCTGCTCTGGTAATATTGTTTTTCGGGTTTATGCGTGATTTATCATCGCCGTTTATGTAGCCTCTTGAGGCAAGTGCGGCAAGTGAAGTTACTGCCCATGAAGATATGGAATCCTTGTCTGTAAATTTATCAAGAGAAGCCGAATCTCCGGCAGGCAAAACCAAAGCCCTGGCAATAACTGCAAAAGCTTCCTCTCTTGTAATAGGATTATCGGGGAACATATATCCGTTACTTCCTCCGACGAAGGTACCCATATTTACACCTTTTGCTATTGCTTTATAATACCATGTACCGGGGTTTACATCTTTATATTCAGATATATTCCCCTCAATAACGGCGCCGAAAGCGTTGTTTATAACAGTAGCCATTTCAGCTCTTGTTAAAACGCCCTCAGTACGAATGGTATTGTCCTCATAACCATGGAGCAATCCATTATCTACCGCTGCCGTAACAGCTTGTGTAGACCAATTGTTGGGGAAATCTTTAAATTGACCGGTTGTGCTTGCACCTACAACCATAACTGAGGAGGCAAGCATGCATATTACTAAAACCAAAGATGCAATGCGTTTTCCAAAAATCCTCATAATGCAAACCTTCCTTTCTAAAATCTATAATATGTATAGCCTGACGGTGCATTATTTATTTTCCGATAACACACCTATCCATTCAATATCATTTTAATGATACCTCAATATCATCAAAAAATCAAGTCTTTTATAAAAATTAACAGAGGACCTGTTTAAAAATCACCGATATAGAGATTTAAAAACAGGTCCTCCGACAGTTAATTTATTTTATGGTTTATTCAATTGGCTCAAAATCACTTGCACCGTGCTTACAAAGGGGGCAAATAAAATCTTCGGGCAAGGCATCGCCTTCATAAACATAGCCGCATATTTTACATACAAAGCCTTTTTTACCTTCCGTTTCAGGCTTCGGCTTTACATTTTCAAGATAATAGGTATATGTCATTGTCGCCTTGTCTGACATAACACGCGCTTCCGTAATGCTGCAGATGAACATTCCGTGTGTGTCAAGGTCAATATATTGCTCAACCTTAAGAGACATAAATGAATTGATATACCTCGGCAGGAATACAAGACCATTATCGGAACGAAGGGGCGTACAATTTGCAAATTTATCTGCGCTTCTGCCGCTTTGGAAGCCAAAGGTTTCAAAAACAGAGAAGGGTGCGTCAACACTTAAGCAGTTTACATTCATCTTCCCTGTTTGTTTAATTACATGATGGGAGTATGACTGCTTATTTATTGTAACCGCAACTCTGTTGGGCGTATTTGTAACCTGTGTAACAGTATTTACAATAAGGCCGTTATCTTTTTTTCCGTCATTAGATGTAACAACATAGAGACCGTAACCGATATTAAACAATGCGGTAATATCATTTTTATTTGCCGTTTCACCTATCTGGGCAATGTAATCACGGCAAAGCTCGTCAGCAAGTGCTTCAATCTGCAAGGTGCTTTCATCATTCAGGGCACTTTTAATGCTGACAACATTTTCGGCGAAGGTGAGATTTTTACTGCCTTCAAGCATACCCTTCATTACCTTTGCCGCCAGAGGAGCCCAAGTACCGTTTTCAACAAATGCAACGGTTCTGTTTTGGTAATTTCTCTCTGTAAGATGCTCTATAAAGCAACGCATAAATGGGAAAATATCGGCATTATATGTGGTTGTTGCCAGAACAAGCTTGCTGTATCTGAATGCATCCTCAACGGCTTCAGCCATATCACAACGCGCCAAATCATTGATGACAACCTTGGGGCAGCCATTTGCGCGGAGCTTGTCTGCAAGAAGTTCAACGGCTTTTTTTGTTCCACCGTAAACAGAAGTATAGGCAATAACAATTCCTTCTGTTTCTACGCCGTAGGAGGACCAGGTATTATACAAATCAATATAATATTTAAGGTTTTCGGTCAATACAGGACCATGAAGGGGGCAAATTGTCTGAATATCAAGGTTCGCCGCTTTTTTAAGAAGGCTTTGAACCTGAGCACCGTACTTACCCACAATGCCTATATAATACCTGCGAGCTTCACATGCCCAGTCCTCATCTACATCGAGGGCGCCGAACTTACCAAAGCCGTCTGCAGAGAAAAGAACCTTGTCAAAGCTGTCATATGTCACTATAACCTCAGGCCAGTGAACCATGGGAGCAGTAACAAAGGTCAGTGTGTGCTTTCCAAGACTAAGGGTGTCGCCCTCTGAAACAACAATTTGTCTTTCCTTAAAATCACTGCCGTAAAACTGATTCATCATTGCAAATGATTTTTCACTTGAAACAATCTTTGCGTCTTTAAAATTGTTCATGAAATTTTTAATGTTTGCGGAATGGTCAGGCTCCATATGCTGCACTATAAGATAGTCTACCTTTCGTGCACCGACAGCTTCCTGAATATTATCCATCCATTCATGGGTAAATCGAGCATCCACAGTATCTAAAACGGCAACCTTTTCATCAATAATCACATATGAATTGTATGCCATTCCGTTTTCAACCACATATTGACCTTCAAACAAATCAATATCATGGTCGTTTACGCCAATATAGCGTATATCATTTGTTATTTTCATATCAATCTCATACCTTTCTTCCAAATGTGCAGATTATATCCTTTGCTAATCATTATAATATCTTTTACAGATAAAATCAATCCTTTATTATGTCGTATTCAATATTTTTTATTATTTCTTTCAAATGCTGCAACCTTACGCTTCCGTTTAAAATGGCATAATATCACCTTTTTAATCATTTGTTATATCTCCATCTCCGCTTACAGGAATTGTCTCTCCCAGATATTCAGGCTTCGGTTTAAATATCGTTTTGATATAATCCTTACATCTTGCAAGAATTTCACGGACTTCACGGTTTGATTGTCCCCGATAGGTGTGATAATCCGAATCTACACCATAGGCTTCAATGCCAAGTTGTTTAGCAATATATAACGCCCTGTATAAGTGATACTTTTGTGTTACGATTACAAGCTTGTCTGCTTCAAAAATCTCTTTTGCACGATACAAACTTTCATATGTAGAAAATCCTGCATGATCCATAAAAATATCGCTTGAAGGAATACATGAATCAATAGCAATTTGTTTCATAGTGTTCACTTCATCATATTCTATCTGACCATGATCGCCACTCATTATAATCTTAGGAGCAATACCTTGGTTATATAAGTCAATGCCCCTTGTAAGTCTGTCTGCCAGCATATCACTTGGCTTTCCATTATCCTTAACCTGACACCCAAGAACTATAATACAATCCACATCTTTTAGTTCTGCTGCATATTCAGGTGTAATGATGTTTACCCCGCCTATGTGTTTTACATAGGCATTAACACCAAACACCAGTGCAATACATAAAACTATAAAACAAGCAAGTATTACTAAGATTATTTTTAAAACCTTCTTTTTATTCAATGCAAATCAATCCTTATTTGGTAATACATAAATATCTTTCATCGTGTGCACCAATTAAAATATTTCAATTTGAACTGCTTTCATTGCTTCAAGTGCTGTGTTGTGGCTTTCCGGTGTGACTCCTGCACAGCATGAACTGTCTACAATAATATTTACCTCCGGAAATGCCGCTTTCAGGATCATTGCATTTGAAATAACGCAAATATCAGTACACAGTCCGCAAATTTCTATTTCGTCTATGCTATTTTCAAGATTTTTTATAATCTGCGGCAGAGTCATACTTCCAAAGGTTTCCTTATCAATTACTTCGGTTACATATGGCTTTAACTCATCACAAATCTGCCAGCCCTCCGTATTTTTAATACAATGTGCAACAGGAAGTTTTCTTCCCTCCTGCGTATTCAGATAATTTTCATTATGAGTATCTCTTGTAAATATAACTGTGCCATCAAAATTCTTAACCTTATTCACTACATTCCGAACAATCGCTTTTGCAGCTTCACTACCCAAGTTTCCCGAAATAAAGTCCA
>JAXJXW010000017.1:0-4072 GCA_036307325.1 Clostridia bacterium | reverse complement strand
GTGCAGTAGTGTTAAACCGAGTTGACCACCCGTCTTTTCCCAACACCATATCGGGCGTGGTATATCAAAAGGGTGCATTTACCGCCGTTGATGACGGTCAGATAAATGCCCAGATGTACGCCAGCAGTCACCGTGCCGCCCGCGATGCGCTCAATGGCTGGGATCCCACAAACGGTGCAATTTATTATTATAATCCCGTAACGGCAACAAATCAATGGATAAGAAGGCGTGAGATTGTTTGCACAATAGGCAAGCATGTATTTTGTAACTAGATAGCCTGACGGTGCTGTTTAAAAACAGCCAAAGTTTTTAAACAGCACCGTTTTTTCTTAATTTCGTTGACAGTATTCATTTTTTACATTATAATAAAGCATATTTTTGCGGAAAATGTTGAAAATGGAGGAATATTTATGGAAAAAGCCATATGCGGCGCAGATTGTTCAACCTGCGGTTACGGAAAAAACGGCGGTTGCGAAGGCTGCCGAAAAACAAAAGGCTGCCCCTTCGGCACACAGTGCTTTATACACCAATACATAAAATTGGGCGGAAGGGAAAGCTATGAACAATTAAAAAAACAGTTGATAGACGAATTTAACGCTCTTTCCATTGCAGGCATGCCGAAAATTCAAGACTTGTATGCCTTAAACGGAGAATATGTTAATCTTGCATATCCCCTTCCGAACGGTACTAGCTGCAAGCTTCTTGACGACAAGGCGATTTACCTTGGCAATCAGGTTGAATGTGAATTCACCAGCGGCGAAGTGCGGTGCTTTGGGCTTGTCGCAGGGCTTGATTTTCTCCTTGTAAGCGAATACGGCGCAAACGGGGATAATCCTGAGCTTGTAATTTTTACCAAAAGATAAAATATAATTGTGAGGTAATATAGTATGTGGATTTTATTTGCCATAATGTCCGCAATATTTGCGGCACTCACCTCTATTCTGGCAAAAGTCGGTATAGACGGTGTTAATTCAAATCTTGCCACCGCAGTCAGAACCGTTGTGGTTGTAGCCATGTCCTGGGGAATGGTTTTTTTAACCAATGCACAGGGCGGCTTGGTGGATATAAGCAGGAAAAGCTGGTTGTTTTTGATTTTATCGGGTCTTGCAACAGGTGCTTCGTGGCTTTGCTATTACAAGGCAATGCAAATTGGCGAAGTATCAAAGGTAGTTGCCATTGATAAGCTCAGCGTGGTAATAACATTGATATTGGCGTTTGTATTTTTACATGATGAATTTACATTTAAATCCGTTATAGGATGTGCTTTAATAGGCGCAGGCACTTTACTTATGGTATTATAAAGATTATTAAAGGTTCATATTTTCATAGGCAACAACCACCATTGTGCGGGCGATTCGCGAATCGCCCGCTTTTTTTCTATAGCGTTCTGTGCATTTTGCTGAAGCCCTATTTTACATTTTGTTCACAAAAAAAGAATAAAATTTACAATAATGGGGAATATAATGTAATCGTCGAAAGGAAAAAGGATATAAAAATTCCGAACCCAATAATTCAGGAGGAAGGCGATACCAATGGAACAGTCAAGCTGCATATTGAGCAAAATGACTCGTACTGCATACAGTCGCAAATGAAATAAAAACGAAAAAATGTAATTGGAGGTATTTATTATGTTTGAAATCAGACCTTATAACCATAGAAACCATGTATCTAATTATAACCCGTTCCGTGACATGGAAAATTTTGAAAAAAGCTTTTTTGAAAATCCCTTTGGATTTTTCACAGATGGTGCTCTCTCGGAATTTAAGACCGACATCTCAGATACGGGCGACAGCTTTGTATTGGAAACGGATCTTCCCGGTTTTGCCAAGGAGGATATTAAGCTTGATATTAACGGCGATACCCTTACAATCAGGGCTGAACGCCATCTTGAGCATGAGCAAAAGGACAAAAAGAACAAATATATCCGTTGTGAAAGGTCTTATGGCTCCTACAGCCGTGAATTTGATATTTCCATGATCAAGACCGATGAAATAAAAGCAAAATATGACAACGGCGTTCTTAGCCTGACGCTTCCCAAAAAGGAGAACATTGTTCCGAATTCCAGGCATCTTGAAATAGAATAATTTTATCTTTTTGTCATAAAAAGCAGGCAAAGCCCGCACTCATATCTCACACTTACAAAGTGCAGGCTTTGGTTTTATACGCCAATTCCTACACAGTAAAAAGAGCTGCAGCAAAATAATTACCTTAATCATTTTGCTGTAGCTCTTTATAAAATTAGCGCCTATTTTAAATTCCTTATAATTCCGTACAGGATTAGTATAACAATTTCAGCCCCCAAAAAGGCCGCTGAAAACCGCCGCATTCTCCTCTCGCCGGTTTTTATATATCGGATTTCTTCATAAATCAAAACTGCAAAAACAAAAGGAAGCGTTATAAACAAAGCTTCATTAGCCTCATATGCCCCTTTGAAATCTAGCCTTGCCAACGCCGTAACCATATGAGTTATACCGCAGCCCGGACAGAGAAGCTGCGTTTTCATCCGAAACAGACAAGGCAGCATTATCCCTGTTTTAATCACAAATATAAGATAGGCAATGCCAATTAAGACAATAACCGCATATAGCTTTATTTCTTTAATAAGGCGGTTTTTCATATTAGGCTGAAATCTTATTTAAAGAGTCCTGCATCAGTGCGTAAGCAATAATACCAAGACCTACAACATCAAGAACTATGTACAGAATCCCTCTTGATTGAGCAGGCATACCCATTTGGACATATAAGGTATCAAGTCTTTCGCCCATTTTGTACATCCAGTAAATTCCATAAATACCGCAGGTTATAAGTGTAAACAGAAACACCATTCCGCCTGAGGTTGCCGAGGTTTCATTTGCCGCCTGATTGATTTCGTCATTCAGCATAATCATCCAATAGATTCCATAAAGGCCGCAGGTTACTATTGTGAGAACTAAAGCCAAGGCAACGCTTCTTTTTTCGATCATGAAAATCCCTCCTGTATTTTCAAAATTCTTGCATTTTTATTATATCACGCTTATACTATTTGTCAATGATTTTAGCTTGGATTTTCAAACTATGTTACATAGAATTACCTTTCTAAAATTTATGTCGCAGTTCTTGACAAGAGAGAATAACTGTGATATAGTACACGAGTCAGCAGTTGAAGCAGAAGGAGCTAGGGCATTGTCCTGAACTCTATCGTTCAACTGCTGGCTTGTTATATTCTGAAGCTGATAACTTCTTTTTAATAAACATTCTGTACTGATGTGGTCTACCTATGAAATGAACTAGGCCTTTCAGCATTTGCCTGTCGGCAAATATGAAGCGAAGCGTTCTAAATGTGCCGAAAGACACACTTCATTAGCAAAGCGTCTTCATGTGCGAAGCACACTTCATGTTCCGTAAGGAACGCTTCATTGAAAAAACGACATTTTTCTAGAAAGAAAAATGTCGTTTTTTTCTGGTGAGCCATCGGAGATTCGAACCCCGGACAACTTGATTAAAAGTCAAGTGCTCTGCCGACTGAGCTAATGGCCCATATTGGCTGGGCTGGCAGGACTTGAACCTGCGCGTACCAGAGTCAAAGTCTGGTGCCTTAACCGACTTGGCTACAGCCCAACATCACTGATGTGCCGGGTGCAACTCAGGTGGAAGTGGGGTGGATACAGGGATTCGAACCCTGGGCCTCTAGAGCCACAATCTAGCGCTCTAACCAACTGAGCTATACCCACCCTGTCCTAAAATAAAAACAAATGGCGTGCCTGCAGGGATTCGAACCCCGGACCTACTGCTTAGAAGGCAGTTGCTCTATCCAACTGAGCTACAGGCACATGTTTTAATATTTTTAAATTAAAACTTGTGGAGCGGGTGATGGGAATCGAACCCACACAATCAGCTTGGAAGGCTGAGATTCTAGCCATTGAACTACACCCGCGAATGTCAACCAATTTCGGCGACTCTTAGAATTATACTCGCAAATCACGAATTTGTCAATAGTTTTTTTGAAAAAAATTCGTTTTTTTATCTATTTGTACATATTCAACACAGAATCCCTGAAACATTCTCAGAAAAACCAAACATTTTGTACAAACTG
>JAXJXW010000016.1:0-3134 GCA_036307325.1 Clostridia bacterium | reverse complement strand
AGTACGGTTTACGCACAGACCGCAATTAACTATTCATTACCACTAAAAAAGGGAGCTACAGCAAAATGTTTTAAAAAATCATTTTGCTGCAGCTCCTTTTTTAGCTGATATTTTTTGTTTTAATTTTCAATATTCTTGCATACTCCGCCTCGGCAATGCGTAGCTTTGCGGCGTATATGTCAACCGATTTGGAATCACGGGCATCCAGCAGAGCCGCCCGTAAATTTGCAACATCCATCCTTGCAAGGGCAAGCCGTTCATCAATATCACTTGTTGCGTATTTAACATCCCGCAGCTTCTGCAAAAAGCTCTGTAAATTATTTTTAATATCACTGTATTGCATATCCATACCCCCCATATATAAATTGTATTACGGGGAGCTATATATATGCATAAAATGTCAATCAGATTTCGCGCCTGCCCTCCATTGCACGGGCAAGAGTAACTTCATCAGCATACTCTATATCGCCTCCGACGGGAATACCGTGGGCAATTCTTGTAACGGTTATACCCATTGGCTTTAAAAGGCGTGCTATATACATAGCAGTTGCTTCGCCTTCAACAGTTGGGTTTGTTGCCATAATAACTTCATGCACTTCGGGTGTAAGTCTGGAAATAAGCTCCTTAATTTTAATATCCTCAGGACCTATTCCGTCCATAGGAGAAATTGCCCCGTGAAGAACATGGTACAGTCCGTTAAATTCACGGGTTTTTTCCAGTGCCGTAACATCCTTCGGGCTTTCCATAACGCATATAACCGATGTGTCACGCTTGGGAGAAGCACATATATCACAAATAGGCTTATCGGTGAGATTCTGGCACTTTTCGCAAAGGTGAACCTTTGTTTTTGCCTTTGTTATAGCCCCGATAAACTGCTCTACGCCCGATTGAGGCATGTTCATTATATGAAAAGCAAGCCTTACTGCACTTTTATGGCCGATACCGGGGAGCTTTTCAAATTCTTCAATCAATGATTCTAAAGAAGCAGGATACATTTTATCAGCTCATTCCTAATTAGAATAATCCGGGAATATTCATTCCACCCGTGATTTTGCTTAAACTGCCTGCAGCGGCTTCATCGGCCTTGCGAAGAGCCTCGTTTATTGCACTCATTATCATATCCTCAAGCATTTCAACATCTTCAGGATCCACTGCCTCAGGTGCAAGCTTCAATTCAATAATTTCTTTTTTGCCGTTGATTTTAACGCTTACCGCACCGCCGCCAACGCTTGCTTCAATTTCCTGTTCGCTTAAAGCCTCCTGGGCTTTAAGCATTTCCTCCTGCATTTTCTGCGCCTGCTTAATCATGCTGTTCATATTTCCCATGCCGCCCATATTCCTTGGAAAACCGCCCTTTGCCATAAAAAACATCCTTTCATTATCAATTATTTGTAATGGGTAAATTTATAATATCATCAAGAGGATCATGCTCTTTCTTGAATCCCCTTGAGCCGAAATCGCTTTCTGTTCTTGTTATCACATCAACCTGCAGCCCGGCGTGAACCGCTATTGCTTCCTTCACTCTTCCCAGACCGTCTTTAACCATATCCTGCATTTCACGGCCGCCACTGTCGGGGAAGGTAAGGGCAAGCTTGCCGCACTCCTCCCTTAAAGAAACATTTTCCAGTGCCGTAAATAAAACAATACTGTCTGAAATGTCGTCTATAATCTCAGGCCACACACTCTTTATTTTTTCCACAAACTCACTTTGCGGCTTAAAAACAGGGGGAGAGGGAGAAGCCTCCTCCGATTCCTCGCTTTTTTCGTAGGAAGAAGTCTTTTTAACTTCTTCTTTTGCCGCAGGCGGCGTGAAATTACCGCCCTCAAGCTTTCTTTCAAGCTCTCCTATTCTTGCAAGAAGTGCGTCAACAGAGCCGTCATTTCCCTTTATGCAAAGCTTAATCAACGCTGCTTCATAAACAACACGGGGATTTGTCATATACTTTGCCGATGCCGTAGCCTCCGACAACGATTTTATGGCAAAAAGAAGCTTTTCTGATGAATACATTGCCGAAATTTCTTCAAGCCTCTTATATTCGCCCTCGTCAAAATCACTTCTGCATTTTCCCGTCACAGAGATAATGAGCATATCCCTGAAGGCTTTTATTACGCTTTCAATAAAGGGCGTTAAATTTTTGCCCCGTGAACAAATGGCTTCCATACAGTCAACCACGCCCTGTGCATCATTTTTTCCAATGCTTGCACATAAATCAATAATTGCGTCATTTTCACCTTTGCCCAGAAAATTTGCCACAAAATCAGTGTCAATTTCATTGCCGTTTGCAATGCAGGGTTCAAGGAAGCTAAGGGCGTCACGAAGGGAGCCGTCAGCTGATGAAGCAATCATTCTGAGAGCCTTTTCCTCTGCCATAATTCCTTCCGCATTGCAGATATAATCAAGGCGTGCATATATGTCCTCAGGGGTTATGCGCTTAAAATCAAACCGCTGGCAACGGGAGGATATGGTTCCTAAAACCTTATTTGCCTCCGTTGTTGCAAGGACAAATTTAACATGAGCAGGCGGCTCTTCAAGAAGCTTTAAAAGTGCGTTGAAGGCGTCATTGCTGAGAGCATGAACCTCGTCAATTATATATATCTTATATTTGGTAACGGCGGCGGTGTAATTTGCCTCCTCACGAAGAGTGCGGATATTATCAACGCCGCTGTTGCTCGCAGCGTCAATTTCAACAATATCCATAATACTGCCGTTTTCAATTCCAAGGCAGGTACCGCACTTGTTGCAGGGATTTCCGTCAACGGGGCTTTCGCAGTTAACCGCACGGCTTAAAATTCTGGCGGTAGAGGTTTTTCCCGTGCCCCTTGTGCCGCAAAACAGAAAGGCATGACCGCAGGTGTTATTTTTTATTTCGTTTTTAATTGTTTGTGTGATGTGGTCCTGCCCCACAACATCATCAAATGTTTTCGGGCGCCACTTTCTGTATAAAGCCGTATATTGCTCCACGCCTTTCCCTCCTTCAAAAAAAGACCGTCTTAAGAACCAAAGACAGTCGGTATTATTTGCCGTACACCCCGAAATCGACGCCACCCCATACGCCTCAGAATACAGTTAGCTCAGAAAAGGCACCCCCGCGGCACATACCGATGACCGCTTATTGCTGCTCGGTTCCCCGCCT
>JAXJXW010000015.1:0-7146 GCA_036307325.1 Clostridia bacterium | reverse complement strand
GATTATCATAGGTTGTTTTTGCATATGAATTGAGGCGGGAAACAGAGGATGCCTTATATCCGCGGTTGTATGCGTTTTCATAGGCAACGATAGGGTCAAAGGTCTGTAGACTGTTTACAATATCCATATATCCTCCGCAAAGATAAAAGGGCTGGTCGGAGGTGAAGAAAAATGTATAAACACGGGCTTCCACACAAACATCTACACAAGCGTAATAATTTTTGTCATTCATAACCTTTGTAAGCTTGTTACGAGTCCATTGAAGGACATGGTATGTGTATTTCCCCTGAGAAAATGTAGTGTCCGATTCCACGGTATGGTTTGTTTTGTTCTCTATAAATCTGTTTGAATAATCAAGATAAGATTCTCTTTCGGAAATTGTATCAAAGGTTTCTTTAAAAATGCGAAGTGTGCGGTGAGAGTCCTCAAAATATGCCCCCACATCTGAAAGTGACATATCAACCGTCATACTTGTGGGTATTACAATAGAGTATCCGTCTATCTTGCTGACAAATTTTTGCATGCCCTGGGAATATGCTTCAACATATCCCATTTCCCATTCCGCATGCATTTCATCAGTAGTCGCAACCGGCAGATTTTCATTATCTGTAAGAGCGTTTTCAGGATACCAAATCGGTGAGGAAAGCACCCGCTTTCCGTCTATATATGTGCCGAATGCGCCGACAGAAAGCGAAAGTGAAAGTAAAAGTACAAATATTAAGCCTGAGAGTAAAAATCGTTTCATGTAAGCAATCCTTTTCGTGTTATATGTAAATCCAGTATAACATACAGACAATACAAAGTCCAGCAAAATCCGATAAAAAAAGCAGGAATGTTTTTCAAATTAGAGGTTGTAATTTAAGGATTTTTGTTATATAATGTTATGGATAATCGATTGGATGTGTCAAATAGTGCTTCAGGGGAGTATTGTAAGGAAGTGAATCATATGTTTTCAAGAACAGTTTATGATATAAAAACAATACTGGAGCGTGACCCTGCGGCGCGAAATGCCGTTGAGGTGGCGCTTTTATATCCGGGATTCCATGCGGTGCTTTTTCACCGCTTCGCACATATGCTTTATAAATGTCATTTAAGATTTATTCCCCGACTTATATCGCAAATGGTGCGCTTTTTTACAAAAATAGAAATACATCCCGGTGCAACAATAGGCAAGGGCCTGTTTATTGACCACGGCTGCGGTGTTGTTATCGGTGAAACAACAATTATCGGTGATGACTGCACCATTTATCAGGGTGTTACCCTTGGGGGAACAGGTAAAGATACGGGAAAGAGACATCCTACCTTGGGGAATAATGTAATGGTGGGCGCAGGTGCTAAGGTTCTGGGGCCTTTCACGGTGGGAGATAACTCTAAGATAGCGGCAAACGCCGTGGTTCTCAGCGAGGTGCTTCCGAACAGCACATGTGTCGGCGTTCCTGCAAGAGTGGTTAAAAGAGGCTCTCAAAGAGTTAATGACCTTGACCAGGTTCATATTCCGGACCCCATAAGTCAGGAATTTTGCAGAATGAACGCAAAAATTGATAAGCTTACTTCTGAAATAGAAAGGCTGAGTAAAGATAAATAAATTTCCTGTGATGTACAAATTTGAATTATGCCGTGCAGGGCGGCGGAATGGAGTTTTTTATGAGGCTTTATAATACCTTAACAAGACAAAAAGAAGAATTTAAGCCGATTACCCCGGGCGAAGTGAAGATGTACTCATGCGGGCCGACGGTGTACAACTATTTCCATCTGGGAAATGCCCGCCCGTTTATAGTTTTTGACTGTTTACGCCAATTTCTGGAGTACAGGGGATATAATGTTAAATTTGTTCAGAATTTTACGGATGTTGATGACAAGCTTATCAATAAATCCCGTGAGGAAGGCATTACCGTAAAGGAAATAGCCGAAAAATATATAAAAGAGTATTTTGTTGACGCAAAGGGTCTCGGCATAAAGGAAGCGACAGTTCACCCCCGTGCAACAGAAAATATAGACGCCATTATTAAAACCGTTCAAACGCTTATTGATAAGGGTCATGCCTATGTTGTAGACGGAGATGTGTATTTCAGTGTTAAGTCCTACGATAGCTACGGAAAGCTCAGCCATCAGCCTCTTGAGGATTTGGAGTCAGGTGTTCGTAAGGAGCTTGACGATAAAAAGCATCATCCAATGGATTTTGCCCTTTGGAAAAAACGCAAAACAGATGATGAAATAGGCTGGGAAAGCCCGTGGGGTATCGGCAGACCCGGCTGGCATATTGAATGTACGGCAATGGTTAACAGGTATCTGGGAACAACCATTGATATTCATAGCGGCGGGTTTGACCTTATTTTCCCGCATCATGAAAATGAAATTGCCCA
Source organism: Clostridia bacterium (assembly GCA_036307325.1). GTDB lineage: Bacteria > Bacillota > Clostridia > UMGS1883 > UMGS1883 > UMGS1883. The sequence goes on along the minus strand of JAXJXW010000015.1, from coordinate 4,783 downwards.
AAGTGAATGTGCAAATGATGCGCCCTTTGCCAACTATTGGCTTCATAACGGGTTTATAAATGTAAATAACGAGAAAATGTCCAAATCCCTTGGCAATTTCTTTACCGTTCGGGATATAGCAGAAAAATATGATTATGAGGTTATTCGTTTCTTCATGCTTTCAGCACATTACAGAAGCCCCATAAATTTCTGTGACGAGCTTATGGATGCTGCTAAAAACGGCCTTGAAAGAATGTATAACTGCATTGACAACCTTGAATTTTTGCTTGAAAAGGCTGAAGGAGAAAGCATAGACGATTCAGTGAAAGCAGCCTTTGACGGATTTAAGGAAAAGTTTATTGCGTCAATGGAGGATGACCTTAATACCGCCGACGCAATTTCCGCCATATTTGAGGCAGTGCGTTTTGCAAACAGTATGGAAAAGCCCTCTAAGGCAGAAACAGAGTATGCGCTCAATATGATTAAGGAGCTTGGGGGCGTACTTGGACTGCTTAAAAACGCCGGCAAAAAAAATCTTGACGAGGAAATTGAAGCCCTTATTGCACAGAGAGCCGAGGCACGCAAAAACAAAGACTGGGCTTTGGCGGATAAGATTCGTGATGACCTTAAAGTGCGGGGAATAGCTCTTCTTGATACTCCTGACGGCGTGAAATGGAAAATTGAAAAATAAGGGGAAACCTCATGCTATTTTATGACGGCAAGATAAATGTAAAGGAATATAATCCGCTGGCACTGGCATATGTTGGTGACACGGTTTATGATTTGTTTGTAAGAACAAAAATATTGGAAAAAGGTAACAGGCATGTTACCAATATGCATAAGGAAGCCGTAAATTTTGTAAAGGCACATTCCCAGGCAGTCAGCGCACATGCCTTGGAGAATTATTTAACGGAGGAAGAGGCGCGGATTTTAAAATGGGGAAGAAATGCCAAAAGCAACACCGTGCCGAAGCATGCAGATGTGCTTGATTACAGAATCGCAACGGGATTTGAAACGCTTTTGGGGTATTTGTATCTTGACAACAAAGCCCAGCGTCTGAATGAAATTATGCAAATTGCTTATAATGAAGCAGCTAAACAATTTGGGGAGTGATATTTTATGAACAACACAACGGAGATTTATGCGTACAAGGCAAGAAAACACGCAATAACAGGTATTTATAATTCAGCATCGGGGCATCCGGGCGGCAGTCTTTCAATAGCTGATATTTTGAGCGTTCTTTATTTTGAAGAGATGAACATTGACCCGAAAAACCCGAAAATGCCCGACAGAGATCGCTTTGTGCTTTCAAAGGGTCACTGTGCCCCCATTCTTTACGGGATTCTGGCAGAAAGAGGATTTTTCCCCACAGAGCTTTGCGCAACTCTCAGAAAAATTGACAGCATTTTGCAGGGGCACCCGGATATGAAATACATCCCCGGCGTTGATATGTCAACAGGTTCACTGGGGCAGGGTATTTCAGCGGCTAACGGCATGGCTCTTTCCGCAAAGCTTGATAATAAGGACTACAGAGTTTATACAATCCTCGGTGACGGAGAAATTGAAGAGGGACAAGTCTGGGAGGCTGCAATGTTTGCGGCACACTATAAGCTGGATAATCTTACGGCATTCGTTGATAACAACGGACTTCAGATTGACGGAAATATTGCCGATGTTATGAACTCTAACCCCATAGATGAAAAGTTCAAAGCGTTTGGATGGAATGTTATTAAGATTGACGCACATAACTATGACGAAATCCGCAGTGCTATTGAAGAAGCAAAAAAAGTAAAAGGCAAGCCAACTGTGATTATCGCAAAGAGCGTTAAGGGCAAGGGCGTGTCCTATATGGAAAATCAGGCTTCATGGCATGGCTCAGCTCCCAACAAAGAGCAGTATGAACAGGCTATAAAAGAGCTTGACGAAAAGCTTGCAGAGCTTGAAAAAGAAAATAACTGATTTAGAAAGGAATGTGAAAAAATGGCTATAGGTGATAAAAAGGCAACCCGTGAAAGCTATGGAATGGCTCTTGCGGAGCTTGGCGAAAAATACGATATTGTTGTTATGGACGCAGATCTTTCCAAATCAACAAAAACAGATACATTCAAGAAAAAATTTCCCGAAAAATTTATCAACACAGGTATTGCGGAGGGCAATATGCTTTCAACGGCGGCAGGTATTGCGTCTACCGGTAAAACGGTATTTGCAAGCTCTTTTGCAATGTTTGCGGCAGGCCGTGCTTTTGAACAAATAAGAAATTCAGTGGCATATCCTCACCTCAATGTTAAAATAGGTGCAACACATGCAGGTATTTCCGTGGGCGAAGACGGTGCAACCCATCAGTGCCTTGAGGATATTGGTATAATGAGAACAATTCCCGGTATGGTTATTATAAATCCTGCTGACCATGTTGAAGCAATGGCAGCAGTTGAAGCGGCAATCAAGCATGACGGTCCTGTTTACCTCAGATTCGGCAGACTTGCCGTACCGCAGATTTATGACGAAAACGAGTACAAGTTTGAGCTTGGAAAGGGCGTTCAGCTTAAGGAAGGAACCGATGCAACAATTATAGCAACCGGTCTTATGGTTCCTTATGCCCTGGAGGCTTGTGAGGCTCTTAAAAACGAAGGTATTGATGCAGCTGTTGTTAACATACACACAATTAAGCCCATTGACAGAGAAATAATTGATAATGCTGCTAAAAAAACAGGTGCTGTTGTTACTGTTGAAGAGCATAATGTTTACGGCGGCCTTGGCAGTGCAGTTGCCGAAGTTCTTTGCGAAACCACTCCCGTTCCCATGCTCAGAATAGGAACTCAGGATGTATTCGGAAAAAGCGGCAAGCCTTATGATTTACTTAAGGAATATGGCTTGTCCACTGAAAATATTGTTGCAAAGGTTAAAGAAGTTATTGCAATGAAAAAGAATTGATTATTCCGAAAGGAACAATATTGATGAATAAGTTTCTTGAAAAACTTAATCCCATGCAGAGAGAGGCCGCACAGAATGTTGACGGCCCTCTGCTTGTATTAGCAGGTGCAGGCAGCGGAAAAACCCGTGTTCTTACATACAGAATTGCTCACATGATTGCCGAAGTAGGCATCTCTCCATGGAGCATTCTTGCTATAACCTTTACAAATAAAGCGGCTAAAGAAATGGCGCAGCGCATTGAAAATCTTATAGGTGACATTGCCGAAGATATGTGGATAAGAACCTTTCATTCTGCCTGCGTCAGAATTTTGCGCCGTGATATTGAAAGAATAGGGTACAAAAATAATTTTAACATAATAGATTCAGACGACCAGAAAACCATTATAAAAGAGTGTATTCGTGAATTGGATTTTGACGAAAAGGATTTTCCGCCGCGCAGTGTAATAAGCGAGATTTCTTCAGCGAAGGATAAACTGATTGACCCCATTGAGTACAAAAATCAGGCGGCTGATTACAGGCAGCAGCAGATTGCAAGAATTTACTCTCTTTACAGCCAAAAGCTGAAAAATGCTAACGATTTGGATTTTGATGACCTTATAATGCTTACGGTAAAATTATTTCAAAGTGCCCCTGATGTGCTTGAATTTTACCGCCATAAATTCAGATATATCCTTGTTGACGAGTATCAGGACACCAATAAGGCGCAAAATGTGCTGATTACTCTTCTGGCGGAAAAACACAGAAATCTTTGCGTTGTGGGTGATGATGACCAAAGTATTTATAAATTCCGCGGTGCTGACATTTCAAATATTCTTGATTTTGAAAAGGCATTTCCCGATGCTAAAATTATACGGCTTGAACAAAACTATCGTTCAACGCAAAATATCCTTGATGCCGCAAACAATGTGATTAAAAACAACGGCGGAAGAAAAGGCAAAAATTTGTGGACAGACGCAGGTTCAGGCGACTTGATTTCAGTTTATAAGGCAGAGTCAGATTTTGCCGAGGCGGATTTTATTGCAGAACAAATTGAACAAATGTGCCGTGACGGATACAAATACAGTGACTTTGCGGTGCTTTACAGAGCAAATTCCTCATCACGGGTTCTGGAGGAGGTTTTCATGAGAAAAGCTCTTCCGTACAGAGTTCTGGCAGGCTTAAGATTTTATGACCGTAAGGAAATTCGTGATATGGTTGCCTACCTTAAGCTTATAAAAAACAATGATGATGATATAAGCCTGAAAAGAATTATAAATGTTCCTGCAAGAAAAATAGGAAAGGTAACCCTTAACAAAATTGAAGCGGTGGCCGGCCGTGAAAATACAAGTATTCTTCAGGCTATAGGTAATAATGCCAATAACCTTGGAAATAATGTTGTTGAGTTTTATAATCTTATAAGTGAGCTTTCACAAAAAGCCAGGGAGCTGCCCGTACATGAGCTTATAGAAGAGGTTTTTGAAAAAAGCGGATATGCAAAGCTCCTTGAAAATGATGAAAAAGGCGAAGAAAGGGAAGAAAACATCGGTCAGCTTATCAGCGGCGCAGTAAATTTCGAGGAAGCCTTTGAAGATGCCACCTTTGAGGACTATATGGATAACCTTGCTCTTGTAAGCGATATTGATAATTATGACGAAGAGATTGACGCCGTTGTGCTTATGACAATCCATGGGGCAAAAGGTTTGGAATTTCCCGTTGTTTTTATATGTGGATTTGATGAAGGAATTTTCCCCAACTCAATATGTATGTATGATGTGGGAGAGCTTGAAGAGGAAAGGCGTCTGTGCTATGTGGGGATAACAAGAGCAAAGGAAAAGCTATTTCTTACAAGCGCATACACCCGTATGGTTTATGGGAAAACAGCACCCTATACCTC
>JAXJXW010000014.1:0-4049 GCA_036307325.1 Clostridia bacterium | reverse complement strand
CATCAAGCTCTTCGATATATGTCTTCCCTGCCGGTGCAAGACGGCAAAGGTTGGGAGTTTTACTGCTGATTTCGTTTGCAATATCAAGATTGATTTCAATACCGCACTCATGGGCAATTGCAGGCAAATGGAGCATACTGTTCGTTGAACAGCCCAGTGCCATATCAACGGTGAGAGCATTCACGAACGCCTCTTTCGTCATAATATCACGGGGACGGATGTTTTTTTCAAGAAGCTTCATAACTGCCATACCTGCATGCTTTGCAAGCTCTATACGGGCTGAGTAAACGGCAGGAATTGTACCGTTGCCTTTAAGCCCCATACCAAGAGCCTCTGTAAGACAGTTCATGGAGTTTGCAGTATACATACCTGAGCAAGAACCGCAGGTAGGGCAGGTTTTGCACTCATACTCTTTAAGCTTTTCCTCTGTTATTTTACCTGCATTGAATTCTCCCACTGCTTCGGAAATTGATGAAAAACTGGTTTTGGCACCGTCAATTCTTCCTGCAAGCATTGGCCCGCCGCTTACGAATACCGTGGGAATATTAAGTCTTGCCGCAGCCATTAAAAGCCCGGGAACATTTTTATCGCAGTTAGGCACCATAACCAAAGCGTCAAAACCGTGTGCCATTGCCATTGCCTCTGTTGAATCGGCAATAAGGTCTCTCGTAACAAGAGAATATTTCATTCCCGTGTGACCCATTGCAATACCGTCACAAACGGCTATTGCCGGGAATACTATGGGTGTTCCTCCTGCCATTGCAACACCGAGCTTTACAGCTTCGGTAATTTTATCAATATTCATATGACCGGGAACTATTTCATTATATGAGCTTACAATACCCACCAACGGACGGTTTATTTCCTCCTCCGTAAGACCAAGCGCATGATAAAGCGCACGGTGCGGTGCGTTTTGCATTCCAAATTTAAGCGAATCACTTTTCATAGCAGGTTATTCCTTTCAATTAGTTGTTTATAAGCTTATCCTCATCGCTCCAGCTGTAAAGCTTACGGATGTCCTCGCCCACAACCTCAGAAGGATGCTCGGAAGCAAGCTTGCGCATTGCATTAAAGTGAACCTGAGAACCTGCAGAAGACATATCAAGCAAGAATTCCTTAGCAAATGTACCGTCTTGAATATCCTGGAGAATCTTCTTCATTGCCTTCTTTGTATCTTCTGTAATAATCTTGGGACCTGTGATGTAATCACCGTATTCGGCAGTGTTTGAAATTGAGTATCTCATGCCTGAGAAGCCGCTTTGATAAATAAGGTCAACAATAAGCTTCATTTCATGGATACATTCAAAATATGCATTTCTGGGGTCATAGCCTGCTTCAACAAGTGTTTCAAAGCCTGCCTGCATAAGAGCACATACACCGCCGCAAAGAACTGCCTGCTCTCCAAAGAGGTCAGTTTCAGTTTCTGTACGGAAGGTTGTTTCAAGAACGCCTGCACGGGCACCGCCGATACCCAATGCATATGCAAGACCGATTTCAAGAGCGTCGCCTGTAGCATCCTGTTCAACTGCAACAAGGCAGGGAACACCCTTGCCAACCTGATATTCGCTTCTTACAGTGTGGCCGGGACCCTTGGGAGCAATCATAATTACATTAACATTCTTCGGAGGCTTAATGCAGCCAAAATGGATGTTAAAGCCATGTGCAAACGCCAGAGTCTTACCTTCTGTAAGGTTAGGCTCAATGCTTTCCTTATAAAGAGCTGCCTGCTTCTCATCATTGATAAGAATCATGATTATATCTGCTGCCTTTGCAGCATCTGCAGAGGTCATAACCTTAAGACCCTGAGCTTCTGCCTTTGCCCAGCTCTTGCTTCCCTCATAAAGACCAACAATTACATTTACACCGCTGTCCTTTAAGTTAAGAGCATGCGCATGTCCCTGAGAACCGTAGCCGATAATAGCAACAGTCTTTCCGTTCAACTTCTGAAGATCGCAATCCTGCTGATAAAAAATTCTTGCCATTTTAAAAACCTCTTTCCACTTTTAAAAATTTATTGTTTTTCTTATTGTTGTATCACCTTTTTCAAGAGACACACTGCCTGTACGGCATATTTCAAGAATCTTATAATCTCTCATTATATTGATGAAGTCATCAATTTTACGGCTGTTAGCCGCAAGTCTGAAAATGAAAGAATGTCTTGAATAATCAACTGTTTTTGCACCGAATGCATCTGCGGCGGCTCTCAGCTCGTCACGGGTTGATGCATCGTTTTCCATTTTTATAAGCAGCAATTCATAGCTTACCGAATTGTCACTGTTAAATTCCTTTATAAAGCAAACATCGGGCAGCTTGTAAAGCTGGTTTATAAGCTGGTCTTTTTGAACATCCTCGCCCTCAAACACAACGGTGATACGGGAATACATACTTGATTCCGTTTCGCTTACCGTAAGCGCGCTGATGTTAAACTGCCTTCTTCGGAACATGCTGGTTACACGATTGAGTACACCGAATTGGTTGCGGACAAGCACCGCTACCGTATATCTGTTCATATCAGTCACCCACCTTTACAATGATGTCATCCATTGAGCCGCCCGGGGGTAGCATTGGAAGAACAAACTCATCTTTATCTATTTTGCAGTCAACAACATACGGTCCGTTTGCGTTAAAAGCGTTTTTAAGTGCATTTTCAAGCTCTTCAACCGTATTTGCCTTTTCTCCGTCAGCACCAAAGGCTCTCGCAAGGTCAACAAAATCCGTCTTTCTGTCAAGAATTGTGTTTGAGTAATGCTTATCAAAGAAAAGTGTCTGCCATTGCCTTACCATGCCCAGTACGCCGTTATTCATAATGAGAATTACAACGGGAATATTGTACCTTACTGCCGTTGCAAGCTCGTTTAAGCACATACCGAAGCTTCCGTCACCTGTTACAAGCACGCTTCTTTCCTTGGTGCCGAATGCGGCGCCGATTGCCGCACCCATTCCGAAGCCCATTGTACCAAGACCACCGCTGGAAATGAATCTTCTGCTTTTCTTGAAATTAAGATTTTGTGCAGCCCACATCTGATGCTGTCCTACATCAGTTGCAACCGCAGTATTTGCGTCAGTATATTTATTAAGTGTCTGCAATGCTTTTCTGGGAGTGAGAGAGGCTCTTGTATCAAGATTTTTCTCCTCCTCCGCCTTAAGCTGAGCAATTCTTTCATTCCATTCGGGGCGCTTCACCTCATCAACAAGGGTTAAAAGCTTTTTAAGAGTGAGCTTTATATCGCCACGCAAGCCTGTATCTGCCATAACGGTTTTTGAAAGCTCCGAGCCATCTATATCAATATGAATAAACTTGGAGTTTTCCATAAACTTTTCACGGTTTCCCGTTGCACGGTCATTAAAACGAACACCGAGAGATATAATAAGGTCTGCCTCATGAAGTGCCATTGAAGATGCATAGTGACCGTGCATACCCTGCATTCCCAAAAATCTTGGACTGTCTGTGGGAACGCCTGAAAGCCCCATCAAGGAACAGCCTATGGGAGAGTCAATTTTTTCCGCAAGCTGAAGCATCTCTTTCTGAGCTTCGCTTATTATCATACCGCCGCCGAAATAAATAAACGGGCGCTTTGCACTGTTTATGATTTTTGCAGCTTCCTTTATACGCACATCCTTGGCTGCCTTTCGCTCCTCTCTCTTAACGGGAGAAGCGGCTTCATATTCGCATTTGGCAATCTGCACATCCTTGGGAACATCAACAAGGACAGGGCCCGGTCTTCCCGATTTTGCAAGCTTAAATGCCTCTCTTATAGTATCTGCCAACTGATCAACAGAGCCTACAAAATAGTTGTGCTTTGTAATGGGAAGGGTAACACCTGTTATATCAATTTCCTGAAAGCTATCGGTTCCTATCTGTGATGTAGGTACATTTCCGCAGATAGCCACCATGGGAACGGAATCAAGGTATGCCGTTGCAATACCTGTTACAAGGTTTGTTGCGCCGGGGCCTGATGTTGAGATAACAACACCCACCTTTCCCGTAGACCTTGCATAGCCGTCTGCCGCATGTGTTGCGCCCTGCTCGTGGGCGGTAAGTATATGTT
>JAXJXW010000013.1:0-20778 GCA_036307325.1 Clostridia bacterium | reverse complement strand
TTTTTTTCATTTTTCTATTGATTTTTTTCCCTAATATGTATAATATCAAATAATAAAAAGTATTTCAACAAAAAAATGAAAATTTTTACGAATTTACTACTTTTATATAAAGGTGAGTGATTTTTTTGAGCAATATTACCATTAAAGAGGGTATGCGCATTTACCTGATCGGTATCGGAGGTATAAGCATGTCAGGCATTGCACAAATGCTTGTTAAGGATAAATGCGTTGTATCAGGCTCTGACAGGGCGGCTTCACCCCTTACAGATAGGCTTACAGAGCTTGGCGTTACAGTATATATCGGTCACAATCCCGACAATGTAAAGGACTGCGATTTGGTGGTTTACAGTGCGGCTATAAGTGCAGACAATCCCGAAAGGCAGCGTGCGGCAGAGCTTGGAATTACACAGATTGACCGTGCAGAAATGCTGGGAATTATTATGAAGGGCTATGAATGCCCCATTGCCGTCAGCGGAACCCACGGTAAAACTACCACTTCGGGAATGCTCTCATATATATTCATGGAATGCGGTAAAAATCCTACCATAACCGTTGGCGGGGAGCTTGATATTATCCACGGAAATGTACATGTGGGTGGTAAAAAATACTTTATTGCCGAGGCCTGTGAATATCACCAGAGCTTTTTAAGGTTCTTCCCTAAAATCAGTATAATCACTAATATTGAGGCGGATCACCTTGATTATTTCCGTGATTTAGACCATATAATTGATACCTTCCGTTCTCTTGCCTGTTTAACACCTGAGGATGGTGCGGTTATTGTCAACGGAGAGGACAATAATATTAAAAAGGCTATTGCCGGCATAGACCGCAGGATTATAACCTTCGGCATACGGGGTGATTTTGACTATACTATTGATAACCTTACCCATGACGGATTTAATCACTATACATTTACCATTTGCAAGAAAGGCGTTCCGGTTGGTGAGGTGCGGCTTTCCGTGCCCGGTATCCACAATGTGTATGACGCTCTTGCCGCTTTTGCTGCGGCGGACTATCTCGGCATTCCCTGTGAGGACATCTGTGATTCTCTTTACAATTTCTGCGGAACACACCGTCGGTTTGAAACAAGGGGAATAATGGGCGGAATTATTGTGGTTGACGACTATGCCCATCATCCTACGGAGATAAATGCAACACTTTCTGCCGCAAGGGAAATGAAATACAATAACATTTGGTGCGTATTCCAGCCCCACACATATACCAGAACAAAAACTTTGTTTGATGATTTTGTAAAAGTGCTTTCCGAAAGCGGTGCCAATATTGTAATTACAGATATTTATGCTGCAAGAGAAGCTGATACGGGTATTGTTTCCGCCCAGGAGCTTGCGGCGGCAATTCCCAACGCAGTGTATAAGAAAACCTTTAATGAAGCGGCTGACTTTATTAAGGCTCAGGCAAAGCGGGGCGATATTGTTATTACAATGGGTGCAGGAGATGTTTATAAAATCGGAGACATTCTTTTAAGCCATAATGAGTAATAATTTTAAAAAATTCCGTAAATAAAGAAAAGGATCTCAGATTGAGGTCCTTTTCTTTGTTATATTAGTTATTTGTATTTATAATATAAAATAGGGATATTCCAACAAGCATTATACCAAAAAGCGAAATAACTGCTCCTGCCATTATGCTCAGATTTTCAAAAGTGATCATGACAGACAGGTTGAATACCCCGTGGCATATAATTGAAGCACAAATGCTTTTTGTTTTGTAATATATAATTCCCAGAAAAATTCCTACAACCACTGCAAATATGGACTGAAAAATAAACATGTGCGCTGCACCGAAAATAAGCGTCTGAAGCAGTATTGCTGCCCAGGGTCTGAACGCCTTTTGCAGCTCTCCCATGATAATTCCACGAAAAAGTATTTCCTCAACAATGGGTGCTATAACAATCGTCGCAAGCAATGCCGCCAACGCCTGCCCGCCGGTTAAAACATCAGGAATGGAGCTTTCCTGCTTTTCTATTGACTTTTGCAGCAGCTCAGAATTCTCTGCAAAGCTTGAATACACCCCCACAAGCAGTCTTGAGCCGAGAGCACATATTGCCGACATACCGAGGGTAAGCAGCGGCACCTCCCTATTCTCCACCACTTTGTTAAAGGGAATTTTCCGTATTTTATAGATTATTATGTAAATCCATACCGTAAGTATGGATGATATAACATTAAGCGCATATACATTGCTTATCGCCATATTATAAATCTCAGCCACATCTTTAGACGCTGTAAGCTCCAGGTAAATACAGTAGCCGATTGTAACAACAAGATTCATTACAGCCCATATTCCCAGATACATCGCACTAAACAGCAATGCAAAAATTCCTTTACGCATTCTTTTCAATTAAAATCCCAACTCTCTCAAAAGCTCCGAAAGTGTATCTGCACTGTTTTTTAAGCCTGCCTTTTCCTCTTCGCTGAGAGGCGTTTCCAGTACTTTAACAATACCGTCACCGCCTACAATAGTAGGAACGGAAAGGCATACATCCGAAATTCCGTATTTATCCTCAAGAACGCTTGAAACGGTAAGTATGGAATTTTCGTCATTTACTATTGCCGAAACAATCCTTTCTACCGCCAGTGCAACCGCATAAAAGGTTGCGCCCTTCTTTTCAATGATTTCATATGCTGCATTACGCACATCATCAAGCATATACTCCACATTATGGTCACTGCAGCTCCGGCATTCTCTGCAGTATTCATCAATGGAAAGACCACCTATTGAGGTAGCACTCCACGCCGCAATTTCAGAATCACCGTGTTCGCCGATAATAAAGGTGTGAATATTTCTTGCATCTATGCCTGTATGGTTGCTCAGCATATACTTAAGGCGTGATGTGTCAAGAACCGTACCGCTGCCGATAACTCTCTTTATTGGCCACCCCGATAGCTTATATGTTATATATGTCAGTATATCAACGGGATTGCTTACAACAAGAAGTATTGGATAATGGGAGGCGTATTTTTTTATATTATCCACAATATCCTTTAAAATAGCGGCGTTGCGCTTTAAAAGGTCAAGTCGTGTTTCGCCGGGCTTTTGATTTGCACCTGCCGTAATAATAATCATATCAGCGTCACGGCAATGGGAATAATCCCCTGCAATAACCTTAACAGCCTTCACAAAAGCTGCACCATGACTCATGTCAAGGGCATCTCCTTCTGCTTTATCCTTATTGATGTCTATAATTACTATATCGGAAAATATTCCGCTGTGCATAAGCGTAAAAGCGCAAGTTGAGCCTACATAGCCTGCACCGACTATAACAACCTTTCCTCTGTGCATGAAACCACCTCTATAAAATTTCTATAATTTTTCTGGGGCATTTTTCGGCGCACAGACCGCACTGAGTACATTTATCATAATCAATTGCTGCGCAATTATCGGTGACGGTTATTGCACCGGCAGGACAATTTTTTTCACAAATTTTACAGCCTATACATCCCACGCTGCAGGTTTGTTTCATTGCCGCGCCCTTATCACATGATGCGCATTTTACAACAATTTTATCCGTTTTCTGAATAATTTTTATTATATGCTTCGGGCAAGCTTGTGCACATTCTCCGCAGCCTCCGCACTTTTCACGGTCTATAACCGCAACGGAATCCACAATCGTAATTGCATTTCTTGAGCATTTTGTGGCACAAGTACCGTAACCCAGGCACCCATATGAACATGATTTGTGTCCACCGCCCTGAAGCTTAGACGCACACACACAGTCCATTTCTCCCTTGTATTCATATTTATCAGGTGCGGCGCCTTCTTTTCCGCTGCAAAGAACTACGGCACATTTTTCCACAACTGCTTCTGCCGTTACACCCATAATTCCTGCAATTTTATCTGCAACTGCCTGACCGCCGGGGCTGCAGCAATTTATTTTTGCCTCCCCTGACGCCACGGAGGCTGCATAAGCACTGCACCCTGCAAATCCGCAGCTTCCGCAGTTTGCGCCGGGAAGAACTGAAACTATTTCCTCTGCCTTTTCATCTTTTTTCACATAAAATATTTTTGAAGCAACTGCAAGAAGGGCACCCAGCACAAGGCCTATTGCCCCCATTGCAAATGCAGGTATTAAAATATTCATGACTTGCCCTCCTTAAAATGACATTCCCTGAAATCCCAAAAATGCCATGGCAAGAAGCGATGCACTGATAAGCGCAATCGGAAAGCCCTGAAGCGATTTTGGAATATCTGAATTTTCAAGTCTTTCTCTTACGCCTGCAAAAAGCACTATTGCAATGAGAAAGCCCAAGCCGGCACTGAAGCCGTTTATTATGGATTCAATGAGTGTATAGCTTCCTGCATTTGTAATAACAGAGGCTGTGCGCACATTTAAAAGTGCAACGCCCAAAACGGCGCAGTTTGTTGTTATAAGCGGAAGATATATACCCAAAGAGCTGTAAAGCGAAGGAATTGATTTTTGCAAAAACATTTCAACGAACTGCACAAGAGCTGCAATAATAACAATAAAAGCTATTGTTTGCATATACTCAATACTAAGGGGTTCAAGCACAAATTTCTGGCAGAGCCATGTCATTATTGACGCAAGAGTCATAACGAAAGTAACTGCCATTCCCATACCCAGTGCCGTATCTGTCTTTTTTGATACTCCAAGGAAGGGACAGATACCGTAAAACTTAACAAGAACAAAATTCTGAACAAAAATCGAAGTTAAAGCAATTCCTACTAAAGCCGGCATTATCTCTCCTCCCTTCTGTTTTTACATACATTGATAATTCCCAAAAGCAAGCCCAGAGTCAAAAATCCACCGGGAGGAAGAATCATAATAATTGCAGGGGAAGAAATGCCCAGTGATATATCAAAGATTGTTCCGTTACCGAGAATTTCTCTTATTGCGGAAATAAGAGAAAGTGCGATTGTAAAGCCCAGTCCCATTCCAAGACCGTCAACTGCTGATTTACATACGGTATTTTTTGACGCAAATGCTTCCGCACGGGCAAGAATTATACAGTTAACAACTATCAACGGAATAAATATGCCCAGTGACTTTGAAAGTGACGGAATATATGCCTTTAAGACCAAATCTACTATGGTAACAAAGGTTGCAATAATTACAACATATGCCGCTATTCTTATTTTTTGGGGAATTATTCTTCTGAGAAGAGAAACTATAACATTGGAAAGTACAAGCACAAAGGTTACCGAAAGCCCCATTCCGAGACCGTTTTTAAGAGAGGTTGTAACGGCAAGTGTGGGACACATTCCCAAAACCTGAACAAATGTGGGATTTTCGTATAAGATACCGTTTTTAAATATATTTTTCATCACTTATTCCCTCCCTTTATTTCAGCTACCTTCTGTGATGCCGTTTTTACGCCTTCAGCCACGGCACGGCTTGTAATTGTTGCACCGGTAATTGCCTGAATTTCGGCACTGCTGTTCGTAGGCGTTTTGACAACGCTTAAATCAGCATCTTTTCCCTTAAACTGATTTTTGAAATCCTCACCCGCTGCCTTTGCACCAAGGCCCGGTGTTTCACTGTTTTCCAATATTTCTATGCCGTAAACCGTTCCGTCTGCAGAAATACCAACCATCATTGATATTGCTCCCCCAAAGCCACGGGGTGCAACGCTCACCGCAAAGCCGATTGTTTTCCCTGCCTTTTTAGCTTCATAAACGGAGTCCGAAAGCGGCTCAAATTCCGTAGCTTCGGGAATAATTGCCTGCATTGCCTCTTGCGATGCCTTTTCCGAAGCCTGTGCAATTCTTTCCTCTGTAAGTGAATTCACCCCTGCCAGCAAAAGTGCGGCAACAAGAGTTATAAGGCAAAGCATTCCCGAAAGTCTTATAAATTCCTTTTTCATTTAATTCAATCCTTTCTCTGAACTGCTTTTCACTGCACCAAAAGCCTTGGGAGCTGTCCACTTATCAAGCAGTGGAGTAATTACATTCATAAGTAAAATCGCATATGTAACGCCCTCAGGGTAACCGCCCCAAAAACGAATAACGCTTGTGAGAAGGCCGCAGCCAATTCCAAATATAATTTGCCCCACAGGTGTTGTGGGAGTAGTTACATAGTCGGTAGCCATAAAAATTGCACCAAGCATAACTCCACCTGTAAAAATTGACATAAGTGGATTAGTCTCTCCGAATAAAAGAGCCATAACAACCATTGTGCCCAGATAGCTCAGGGGAATATGAAGGGTAATTACACGCCTTATAATCAGATAGACAAAACCAATAAGCAGTGCCGCCGCACAGGTTTCACCAATACATCCGCCCATTGTCCCGCCGCCGTTTTTTCCGATAAACGCTTCAAAAAGCGTGGGGGCTGCACCTTGATATTCCTTAGAAAGAACGGTTGCACCCGTTACGGCATCAACGCTTTTTTCCAAAATTCCCATTCTGCTTGTTGTAAAAGTAGTCATAGCAACGGGAAATGACGCCATGAGAAAGGCACGGCCAATAAGAGCAGGATTCATAAAATTCTGCCCCAATCCGCCAAAAAGCTGCTTTGTTATAACTATGGCAACAAATGCGCCGATTATAACCATAAAATATGGGATTGACGGGGGAAGCACATATGCAAGGAGCATTCCCGTTACAACTGCACTGAAGTCATTTACAGTAACCTTTTTATGGGCTATTTTTTCATAAAGAGCTTCAAACCCTACACAGGATATAACAGAAACAAGCATAACGGCAAGTGCTCTTGCACCGAAGAAATACACACCGGCAAATGCCGCCGGCATAAGTGCAAGAATTACATCAAGCATAATATCTTCAATACTGTTATTTTCTCTCACATGAGGGGTTGAAGAAACGGTAAGCTTAAGATTTTCCATAATCTTTACTATATCTCCCTTCACTTTTGTCTGCTGCGCTGCAGGGCAATTACTTCCTGCTTTGCAACTCTTATATTTTGAACAAGATGTCTTTTTGACGGGCATTCAAAGCTGCAGCAGCCGCATTCAATACAAGCGGTTACATTCATTTTTTCGCAGC
Organism: Clostridia bacterium; assembly: GCA_036307325.1. Taxonomy (GTDB): domain Bacteria; phylum Bacillota; class Clostridia; order UMGS1883; family UMGS1883; genus UMGS1883. Next base: position 13,794 of record JAXJXW010000013.1, on the reverse strand, counting down.
TTTCCCAATCCTCTTTGCGAGCGTAATCACGAAGATAAAGCGGCATAAGCTTCATGGGGCAGTGGCTTACGCATTTCCCGCAGCGAATACACGGCCCCTCTTCGGGAATTCTTGCCTCCTCCTTTGTAAGGCAAAGCACTGCAGATGTCCCTTTTATTACGGGAACATCAAGTCTGAACTGAGCAACGCCCATCATAGGTCCGCCAATTATTATTTTAGCGGGCTCCTGTGCAAATTCGCCGTTCTGCCTAAGTATGTATTCTATGGGAGTACCAATTCTGACCTTATAATTTGCAGGGTTTTTCACGGGTGTACCCACAACCGTTACAATTCTTCTCATAAGCGGTGTTCCGTACAAGAACTTTCTTGCAATGGCAGTGCAGGTATCAACATTTACCACCACAACGCCAACATCGGCAGGAAGCTTGCCAAGCTCCACAACCCGTTTTGTCACTGCATATATAAGCTGTTTTTCGCCGCCCTGGGGATACTTTTTCTTAAGTGTGTCAACGATTATTCCCTGACCTTCACACTTTTCTTTAAGAACGGCTATGGCGTCAGGCTTATTTTCCTCAACGGCAATATGCCCGTTTGTTATACCAAACCTATAAAGCATTATTTTAAGGCCTAAAATAACCTCATCGGGGGTTTCAAGCATAACACGATGGTCGCTTGTAAGATACGGCTCACATTCAGCACCGTTCACAATGACTGTATCAATTTTCTTATCGGCAGGCGGCATAAGCTTTACATGGGTGGGAAATGTTGCACCGCCCATGCCTACCACGCCTGCTTCACGCACAAGGGAGGGTATATCGTCAGGCTTAACGGATTTGTAGTCTATGGGTTTTACAGATTCATCAAGAGTATCGTTAAAGTCGTTTTCAATGACTATTGACAAAGTCATTGTTCCGTTGGGAACGGGGCGCGGTTCAATAGCCTTAACCGTTCCGGAGACAGAAGAATGCACAGGTGCGCTGACAAATGCTTCGGAATCTGCAATTTTTGTTCCCACATTCACATGGTCGCCTACTGCAACACAGGGTGTGCAGGGCGCGCCGATATGCTGAGAAACAGGGAAAATAAGCTCGTTGGGCACCTCAAGCTCCACAATGGGAACTGTGCTTGTATATTCTTTTTTATCCTTTGGATGTACGCCACCTTTAAACGAAAGTTTTTTTGGCACGAAACATCTTCTCCTTCCGTTACAATCTATACTAAATAATATCAAATATTTACCTTAATTTCAATATTTCATTTAATAATATCAAAAAATTCCTATTTTCAGCAATAGGGGCTGTTTAAAAACTAAAGTTTTTAAACAGCCCCTAAATTTAATACTATTTTCTTGCGGTCTGGACTATTTTAACATCCCCTGCCTATTTACTTCAAATATTTGTTTGCATAGTAGGAAAGCTTTAACTGCTTTTCCTTTTGATAGGTATCCTGAATCGTTTTTATAATTCCCGTATCTGCGCCGATTTTTTTCAGTTCACCCGTTAAATCCTTAATAATGGAATTTACGGCACCGTCACATTCCGACTGAATGGCACTCACTCTTGGCGTATATGTTGCAATAACCTTACTTCTCACAACATTCGGATCCGTTTTTTCTATTTCGGCGAGAAAATATGCGTACGCCTCTGAAATCAAAGCTTCGGAACGGGCCTCAAAGCTTGATTCAAGTGCGTAAAGTCTGGCCACATATTTACTTACAATTGCGTCCTTGCTCGAACTATTATTTACTTCTTCTTTATTTATGGGACCTTTATTATTTTCATTTTCTTCCTTTTTTGTGGTTTCCTCGAATTCTTTACTTTCCGAATTGTAGACAATGTCTTGATTTGTTTTTTCGGAGATAATCTTTGCATAAACCTCAATGAAGGTGGTTTCTCCCTTTTCAATCAATTCCTTTTCTTCATCTGTTGGTTCACGAAGGGAATCATCCATGTATTCATTTATCTCAGAGACAAGCCTTTCACTGTTTGCAATCTGTTCAGCTTTGATTTCATCAGCGTTTTGCCGAACACCCTGCACAATGCTTATTATATTCTGATACTGCCATACCGCCACGACACCAACCGCCACAATTATTACGGCAAAAACAGCTATTATGATTTTTAAAGCTTTTTTCATAGTGTTCCCTCCGCTAATTTAACTGCAAGGACTGCATTTTCCTCAGCCTTCTTTTTCAATTCCGCAGAAGATTTTTTTAATTCTCCCCTGTATTCCTCAATATTTTCCTCAAGATTCTCAAGCATTTTTATAAACGCACCGGAATTGAAATCCTTAATATCTATATAATTTTTTTGATTCATATATTCCATAAATCCCTTTATTTTTGGGTCATAGGCAATACCCGCCATGGGAACATTTTTAACCGATGCAAAAATAAGCATGTGAAGCCGCATTCCGCAGGCAATACGACATTTGCCTATAAGTGCCAGAAGCTGCACAACGGGAAGCTCCTCATCAATTATGGAGCATTCTCCACCGTAAAGGGAGGCAACCTCCTTTGACAATTCCAAATCACGCTGCATTTGCATGGGAATAAATATGGGATAAAAGCCACTGCCCTCCGTCCATTTCAGCACCTTTGCCATATGGGAGGCAAAGGTTTTCGGCATCTCCTGCCATGAGCGAAGAGAAACCGCCATAAGCTTTTTTTCTTCCGGGATTTTAAATTTTTCAAAAAGCTCCCCTATTTTTGTATCATCACTTTCAAGGTTAAAGGCAGGGTCAGCCGTTACCTTTACAAGGGGTGAGGTTATCCTGCATCTTTCAATTTCTTCTAATGAATTGTTTTCCCTGAGAGTAATAATATCTGCCTTGTTTAAAATGCGGTTAACTATTTTAACATTCTTATCTTTAATAGGACCCATACCGTTTGCATAAACCATAACCCGTGCGCCGGCAAGCTTTGCAAGCATTATAATACCAAGATAATACAAAAGGCTTCTGGTGCTTGTAGCGTCCTGAATAAGCGTTCCTCCCCCGGATAAGAGCACCTTTGCCTTTTTTAATTCCTTAAACACTGCAAAAGGATTGTACCTGTTAACTGTGTTAACACCATACAGTCTCTTTGTAAGAAGCTTGTTTGCTGAAAGCGCCGTAATTGTAATATCCGGGCTTATCCTTCTTAAATCTTCAATCATACATCTCAGCAAGGCTTCGTCACCGGTATTCCCCAATCCATAATAACCTGAAATCACAATATCAGCCACAAATTGTCACCTTCTTTTATCAAAGCATATGCTCAACAAGAATTTTCACTCCGATTGCAATGAGAATTAAACCGCCCACACGGCTTGCACTTTTTTGAAAAAGCTCCCCGATTTTCATACCGAACATTCCACCGCAATAGGAAAGGAAAAACGCCACCACACCAATGATAAGTGAGCTTATGAATATGTTTCCCTCGCCTGCAACGGCGAAGCTTATTCCCACTGCCAGTGCGTCTATACTTGTAGCAATGGCTTGAAGGGTAAGATTTTTAACGCTGAAAACCTCCTTAGCAGATTTCCCCATGCTTTGGATTTCACCCTCGTTGAAGGTTTCAATTATCATATTTGCGCCGATTATGAAAAGAAGTCCAAAGGCAATCCAGTGATCAAAGCTTTTTATAAGGCTTTCAAAGCCGCTTCCCAGAGCAAAACCGATAAGCGGCATAATAAACTGAAAAACCCCAAAAAACATTCCCTGCTTTAACCCGTGGCATTTTTTGTAATCAGCGGTTATTATCCCGTTTGTAACAGATACTGCAAGTGCGTCCATTGCCAATCCAAAGGCAATCAGCAAAACTGCAAAATATCCCATAAATATACCTCTCTGTTATACAAGTTCTATTTTCAAGAATGACTTTTTACCCTTTTTCACAACTATTTTTCCGTCTTTAAAGGAATCTGCATTCAGCGTATAATCAATGGCCGTTACCTTTTCACCGTCAATACTTAATCCGCCCTGCTGAATAAGCCTTCTTCCCTCACCCTTTGAGGGAATGAGCTTAACCATTACCAATAAGTCAAGTACGCCTATAGTATTTTCCGCTATACTTCTTTCAATTTGCGCCTTTGGCATATTTGCATCATCGCCTGCACCTGAGAATATTGCCGCTGCGGCTTGCTTTGCCTTATTAGCTTCTTCCTCGCCGTGTACCATTTTTGTAACCTCAAATGCAAGAAGCTCTTTAACCTTATTAAGCTGGCTTCCTTCAAGCTTTTCATATTCTCTTATTTCATCCATGGGAATGAATGTGAGAAGCTTTAAGCATTTGCAAACATCTTTATCGTCAACATTTCTCCAATACTGATAAAATTCATAGGGGGTTGTTTTTTCAGGTGAAAGCCATACTGCACCGCTTGCCGTTTTACCCATTTTCTTACCTTCACTGTTGGTAAGCAGGGTAAATGTCATGCCGTAAACCTGCTTTTGGTCTTTTTTTCTGCAAAGGTCAAGCCCCCCAAGGATATTACTCCACTGGTCGTCACCGCCAAGCTCCATTTTACAGTCATATTTTCTGTTCAGCATCAAGAAATCATAGCTTTGCATAAGCATATAATTAAATTCAAGGAAGGAAAGACCCTTTTCCAGCCTTTGCTTAAAGCATTCTGCCGTAAGCATCTGATTTACTGAAAAGCACGAACCTATGTCACGGATAAATTCCACATAGTTAAGGTCAAGAAGCCAATCTGCATTATTAACCATTAAAGCTTTTCCGTCAGAAAAATCTATAACCCGTGAAAGCTGCTTTTTGAAGCATTCGCAGTTATGGTCAATGGTTTCCTTTGTCATCATCTGACGCATGTCGGTTCTTCCCGAAGGGTCACCAATATGGCCTGTTCCGCCGCCCACAAGAGCAATAGGACGGTGCCCGTAATTCTGCATGTGGCGCATTACAACCATTTGCAGAAAATGACCCACATGTAAGCTGTCCGCCGTTGGATCAAAGCCTATATAAAAAGTTACCTTCTCCTTGCCAAGAAGTTCTCTGATTTCTTCTTCATGGGTAGTCTGAGCGATAAGACCGCGCTCCTTTAAAACATCAAATACATTTTCCACCGTTCACAATCCCCTCAATTTCTTAAGAATATTATAATTATATCATCAACTGTATATCCATTTCAAGTTTTTTTTATGTTTTCACACGCCTTTACAGTCAAATTTTGGAATAAAGCTTTCTTCAGCGGCTCCACCCTCCTGAATATAGGCATTTTCTATGCCCAGCGCTATACAAAAATCAAGCACCTGTTCATATTCATCCTCCGTAAGACGCCGGTGCAGAAGTGCATCTCCCTTTACATTCTCCATAGGCGTGTACTGATTCATAATGCTGATACAAATATCATTGACATATTTATCGAATAAATATCCCAGAATTTCTTTTGATTCATCGGTTCTTCCGGGCAGGCACATATGACGGACTATGACGCCCCGCTGTAAAATCCCGTTTTCGTCATAGACAAGCCTGGGCTGTAAATTCACCATTTTTTCTATTGCTTTTTGTGCAACCTCTCTGTAGTCGGGTGCGGCGGAATACTCTTTTGCCGTTTCCGAATAAAAATACTTAAAATCAGGAAGATATATATCTATACAGTCTGAAAGATATTCCAGCACAGAAGTTCTTACATAGCCACCACAGTTAAATACTACAGGTATTTTCAGTCCGTTTTTCTTTGCTTCATTTACTGCGGCTTTAATATGGGGAGCAAAATGCTCTCCCGTTACAAGGTTTATATTGTGTGCGCCCTTTTCCTGAAGCTCCATGAATATTTCTGCAAGGCGGTTATGGGTTATCTCTCTGCCGCACTTGTTTCTGCTTAAATCAAAGTTCTGGCAATAAGAGCACTTAAGCGTGCAGCCTGAAAAAAACACTGTACCCGACCCATTTTTCCCCGAAATGCACGGTTCCTCCCACATGTGAAGCGCAGCTCGTGCCGCCCTAAGAGCTGCCGTTTCTCCGCAAAATCCTTTCTTACCCTTGTTTCTGTTAACACCGCATTGTCTTGGGCATAATGTACATTTTTCATATTCCTTAAAAAGCTCCATAAAACCACTCTTTCATACAAATAAAAGCTGCCCCACTGATGTGACGCAGCCAAATTTTAAAGCTCTACAGCATTTTTTATTATCATTTTTTGTTGTACCACAAACCTGTTCATCTGCTCTTTTGACAAATGCGCCTTCAGATAATCATATGCGTCTTTTATTTTCGGCGGTCTGCTCGTCATATTATGGCCGTCTGAACCAAGCGCACTTATTAAGCCCCGCTTAAAGAAGGACAAGGCTTTTCGCTTTGTCCAGAAATTTGTTAAATAATCGGCATTCATCTGGAGCATCGCACCGATTTCCTGCAACTGGTAAAATCTGTTCAATCCATGCTGAAAGTTTATATATCTGTCAACATGGGCGATTATAGGCACAAATCCCCTTGTGGAAAGTCTTTCTATATTGCGAATCATTTCATCTGTCCATTTTTCAAAGGGCATTTCAACAAGTATGTAGCTTGTTCCCTCAATGCAAAGCTTCTCTATGCCGTCAATTCGCCATATTTCATCAAAATAAAGCACTTCCGCAGCCGGATAAAGTGAAATACTTATATCTGTTTCCTTTAAATTTTTAACCAGTAACTCAGATGCGCTTTCCCGTTTTAAGTAAAAGCTTTCAACATCAGTTTGATAGGCATAAAAGTGAGGTGTCAGCAAAGCTTTTTTTACGCCCTGCGCTTCCATACTTTTCAGCATTCTTATAGATTCTTCCACCGAGGAACTTCCGTCATCAACAGATGGTAATACATGGGTGTGAAAGTCTATCATAACAGCCTCCAAAATTATTTTTTATTACCGGCCTTTCTGCTTTTCGTGTTCACATCTTTGTCATCTGAAAATACACCGCTTATACGGGAATCTCCATATTCTTTTCCATATCCGTAATCACTGTAATCTCCATAATTTGCATATCTGCCCATATAGTTAAAATATTCAGGAGAATAATATTTTCTCTTTTTGCCGTATCTGTAATACCTACGCACACCGTTTCCGTATCCTGCCTTTGAATCGGTAAGTCTTCCGTTCAGCACAAATCCCAGAATATTTGCATTTACAAACCTGAGCTTTTTTATGGCATCTGACACAGATTCCTTATCGGTTTGCCCCTGCCTTACAACGAAAAGAACACCGTCAACCATCTCGCACATAACGGCAGTGTCTGTAACAATATTTACGGGAGGGCTGTCCATGAAAATATAATCGTATATTTCAGATAGCTTATCAAGGTTGTCCTTCATTGCACGGGAACCGAGAATCTCTGACGGATTCGGGGGCAAATCTCCTGAGGGAACTACATCAAGATTGGAATACTCCGTATGCACAATAACCGAATCAATAGTATTGAGGTTAGCAAGCACATTTGACAGTCCCGGAGACGATTTAATGTTAAGCAGATTAGCCACATTAGGCTTCCTGAGGTCACAATCGATAAGCACAACCTTAGCGCCTGTCTGCGCAAATGATATTGCAATATTAAGGCAGTTTGTGCTTTTGCCCTCGCCGGCCAATGAACTTGTTAATATAATTTTTTTGGAGGAGTCATGGGGTATTGCAAAGACAATATTCGTTCTGAGAGCCTTGTAAGCTTCCTTTACATGAAATGAGCTTCTGTCATTCAATATTCTGGAGCGTTTTGCTATCACCGTTGTATCTCTGCTATTGGTGCCCTTTCTGAGAACCCTTCCGCTTGCTTTTCTTATAGAAGAAATTAAATCCGGCATTCATTTCACCATCCAATGCTTTTTTAACATTTATTTGTCATAATCATGGTCTGATTTTTCATTCATGTCATACGATACATATATTTCAGGTATAGTTCCTATAACGGGTATATTAAATTTTACAACCAAATCGTCTGCAGATTTAACACGCACATCAAAAAATTCTCTCAACAAAACAAAAACAACGCTCAGTAAAAATCCTATAAAAAATCCCATAAGGGTATTCTTTATTACATTGGGAGAAACGGGATAATTATTTGCCAGAGCATGGTCAATTATTTTTACATCACTTCGCTCCACAAACTCCTGAATTTTATTGGGAGCTATTTCAGCAATTGTTTCCGCAATTTCTCTTGCCATTTCGGCATTATCTGTTTTTACATAAACCTTCAAAATTTCCGTATCTGAAACAGACCGTGCGGAAACCATTGCGCGAAGCGCACCGACAGAGTATCTTTTCCCCGTCTTTCTTTCTACACTATCTGACACTTCCTGTAAAACATTGCGGCTCTTTATCATTTCAACATATGTAGGAACAAGCAGCTGAGCCGCCGTAATATCACTTGAAAGTGTTTTCGTTTCCATTGCATTGTTAAGATATGTAGTGTTCTTTCTGTTATCAATTATCATTGTAATTTCAGATGAATATTGCGGTGTTATAAAATATTTGCTTACTGCAAACGCCAAAACACCAAATATCAATGTCACTACCACAATAGAAACAAATTTGTCTAAAACAATTTCTAGTAAACGCTTAATATCAATCTGTTCCATATCATTTGTATTGTTCATTGCTCTCCTCCAAAATAAAGATTACGCTTTATCTTAATAGAATATCCGCTATTTAGTCTGTATTTAAAGTGTATTCCTTTAATTTATATCCTCATACACTTTATCTATTTCAAGTTCTTCTCTCGAATATGCATTAACTGCCATGGCGTCACACTGTTCATTGTAAAGGTTCCCGTCATGCCCCTTAACCCACACAAATTTCACACAGTGAAATTCTATCATCCTGTCAAGGCGCTTCCACAAATCAACATTAAGCACCGATTTTTTGTCAGCCTTCTTCCAATTATTGCGTTTCCAGGAATCAAGCCATTTTTTATTGATTGCATCAGTAAGATATTTTGAGTCGCTGTATAAAGTAACACTGCACGGCTCCTTAAGAAGCTCCAGCGCACTTATGGGTGCCATCAGTTCCATTCTGTTATTGGTGGTTTTTCTGAAACCGCAGCTTATTTCCTTTTTATGTTCACCGTAAATAAGGATTGCTCCGTACCCACCCTTACCGGGGTTTCCGGTACACGCTCCGTCAGTATAAATATCAACATTTTTCATATATGTCTCAAAGCCTCAATACATCAGCATACATCCGGCATACCTTAGTTTTTATTTATTTCTATATCTTCCACACGAAGATTTATTGACCCTTTTCCTTCTCTGGCGTAAACAGTACCCATTGTACCGTCTTCATACTTTCTCAAAAGCTCTCCCGGATCCTTTTTAAGCGTTATGTTGGTATTTTCGCCTATTGCACCCACATAATCATAAGTACCCGACTCAAGAATACAATTTCCGCCGCGTACAATAATGCGGTTTACTTCGCAGTCAGTAAAGGGAATAGCTCCGAAGCATGCGTCAGCCAAATAGATATTATTATTTGTTTTTATTGATTTAAATTTAACATTATCTGCTCTTACAATAATATTTCCTTCTGGGAGATTGGTTGCATCATATTCACCGCTGAAGGAAATATATGACTGCACAAGCTTGTCCATTATCCGCGAAAATTCCAGTCTTGTAATAGCGTCAAGAGGACGCAGCGCACCGCTTTGCTCAATATAGCCTGCGGCCGCCATATTACTCACGCCGCCGCGTGCCCATGAAGAAACGCTTGCACCGTCTGTATAATTATTCAGCACCGATTCATCAGCCATGGGAGGATCAAAAACTCTCGCAAGGACACAAATAGCCTCTTGCCTTGTAATATTGTTATTGGGATACAAATATTTGCCATCTCCCACAAACGCCTGCATATATACAGCCCTTGACATGGCAGTATAAAACCAGTCCTTACTTGTAACATCCTTGAATTTTAAGATGTTCGCCCCCAGGGGAGCATCAAACGCACGGGCAATAATGGTCGCCATCTGTGCACGGGTTATCAGAGCATCAGGCCTTACAGTGTTATCTTCAAACCCTGAAAGCAATCCGTTATCAACTGCTCTTTGAATAACCCTTCCGTCATCACCCTCAGGCATATCGGTAAACGCCGCAAAGGAGCTTACGGTAAATACAAATGCAAAAATAAGTACACAAGCAATAACTTTACTTTTCAACTTCATCATTTTCACCTCTGATAGTATGTAGTCCCCGCAGTGCCGTTTGCTTCGGAATATTCTAAACCTGCCTTAGCAGGTGGGTGAAATGCTGCTTACTCCTGGGTTTCCCTCTGCAAATCGGAGGGCCTACACGCCGCAAGCGGACTCTTTCTCCCGTTATAGATGTGTTGGTTAAAATAAATCCGTATCGCGCACACCGCAGGGATTTGTATAATGTTATGTTAACATAATTTTTTCTCTAAATCAATCCAAAAATTCAAATTCGTCTTTATTTTTCTCTTTGAAAATATTGTAAACCTTGTCAAAAAGTTCCACATCATCAACGCCTTCCAGCATTTCCTCGCCGTCAATTTCAACAAGCTTCATTACAAATACCTCGCCGTCAATTTCCTCACTCTCACTGGCCGGAATAAGCATGAAATAGGTTTCACCTTCAAATTCCACACTATCTAAGAATTCATATTCCTCTTCCACAGTTTCAAAATCAGTTCCCTGTTTTTTTTCTTCCATAATCTTCTCCCTTCCGCATGCGGCGACGGTGTTGCACAAAGTGCACAAAAGCCCCACGCTATCTGTTGCATCTGTCAAGATACCCTTGAAGTATGATTACAGCGGCAATTTTATCAACCTTGGTTTTTCTTTTTTTTCCGCTGACGCCGCCTTCTTCCAATATGCGGTGCGCCTCGGTGCTTGAAAGCCTTTCATCCCACAACACATACTCCACATTGAGCATTTCAGCCAATTCCTTTGCAAACTGCTCTGTATATTCTGCCCTGTGTCCCACTGTTCCATCCATGTGCTTAGGGTAACCCACAACAATTTTTTCAATTTTGTGGCCTTTTGCTACTTCAAAAGTTTTTTCAAGCTGCTTGTCTCTGTCTTTTTCCGATATTGTATCCAGAGGATTCGCAAGAATTCCAAGCGCATCACTTACGGCAACGCCAATTCTTGCCTCTCCGTAATCCAAGCCTAAAATTTTCATAAAATCACCTTTTATCACTGATTTCATTATAGCAGAAGCAAACGGCTAATGCAAGTATTAAGATAAAAAAAGGCTGTAAAAATGGCAAACCATTTTTACAGCTCATAAATTTTCAGGCAAATTTTTCTATTTTAGTAATTGAAAGCTCATATGCCGTTCTGATTTGCGTTTCATTTTCCGAAATCCTTTTACTGTAATTTCTGGACTGTAATCGCCCCCACAACAGCACATTACTTCCTACATCAAGATTTTCGCAGTAAAGAGCATTTTTGCCCCATGCAATGGCAGGAATATAGTCCGAACGGTTAAAGGCTCTGTTGACGGCTATTATTAAATCTGTTATTTCACGGCCGAAGGGAGTTTTTCTGTAAACGGGTTTTTTACAAATAAATCCGTTGATAAATATTTCATTGGGATTTTCTTCGTCATTTTCATCAGGGATATTTATATCCTTGGCAAATACAGTTAATATCAGTCGTGTTTTTGTTTCAGAATATTTATTATAGCTGCGCAGCTGCCCCTTTACCCGTACCTTTGCCCCCTCTTTTATTATACTTTCGTCATAGATGTTTGCGGAAAATGTAACAGGAAGCAAATCATCAGTTTCGGAAAGGCGCGGCACACGAAGAACAAAGGAATAAAAATTTTCGTCCATAACACTGTGGCTATACTGCGGCGTTGATTCTACCGTACCCATCAAAGTTATAATATTATTTTCCAAGGCTTACAACTCCTTTTATGTAGTCATACAATAGTATATTCTTCATTTGCAAATCTTATTACCGAATAAATTTCTCTTTCTTTGTTTTAAAAAGGCAGTTTTTTTACTATTTTGTTTGTCCTTAACATACTTTATCGGTGGCAGATAATATAATTGAATATAAGGAGCTGATAGCGTGATAATCATACTGCGAAAAAAAGTGCTTATTTCCTTCGCCCTTCTGGCAGGCATGCTCGGAATTACAATCTGCGCCGCAAATCTAAATGCTAAGGTGTCCTCGGAGGACTCCCCCTGCATAATAATTGACCCGGGGCACGGACTGCCCGACGGCGGTGCTATTGGTGCAGACGGAACTATTGAAAGCACGCTTAATTTAAAGGTATCAAAACTTATTGAAAAAAACCTTAAAAAGTGCAAATTCAGCGTTATTATGACAAGGAGCGATGAAAATGCAATATCGGACATAAAAAAAGAAGATATGCAAAACAGGCTTAATATTATGAAGGAGTCGGGGGCTGATATATTTGTAAGCATACATATGAATAAATTTACCGATTCAAAATACAGTGGTGCACAAGTAATATATTCCCCCAATGATGAATATTCTAAGGTGCTGGCAGAAAGCATTCAGTCGGAGCTTTGCGCTCTTGAGGAAAACAAACAAAAGCGGGGAATTGCCCAAAGTCACCCTAATATATATTTGATGAAAAACGCCGTTATTCCGGCAGTTATAGTTGAGTGCGGATTTTTGTCAAATGTTGAGGAGGAAAAGCTTTTAAATCAATCAGATTATCAAAAGAAGCTGGCTTTTGCAATTACAAACGGAATTAAAAATTATTATAAGTCAAGAGGTGTAAAATTTTAATATGAAAGTTTTTGTAACAGATAAATATCGTTTGCTGACCTTCTCTCTTATTTGTTTATCTATTGTTCTTTGCGGTATCTTTCCCCCGCCAACTTCCTCCCCTGTGTCTGTCACAAGCAGAAAAGATATTCCCATATACTCTGTAAAGCGTGATGACAACGCAATATCAGTGACATTTGATTGTGCCTGGGGTGACGGAGATATTGACAAGATAATTGCAGTGCTTGACAAGCACAAGTGCAAAGCAACATTTTTTGTGCTGGGAACTTGGGCAAAAAGTCATCCGGAATCGCTGAAAAAGCTTCACAACTCCGGACATGAAATTGGTAATCATAGTTATAATCATACCTATTACACTAAGCTTAATTCAGAAGAAATGCTCGCTGACATGGAAAAATGCGACAATGAAATAAGCGGTATCATAGACATTAAACCAACTCTTTTCCGTGCACCTTCGGGAGATTATAACGATAATGTTGTATTCACCTGTGAGGAAAGCGGCAGGAAATATATTCAATGGTCCGTTGACAGCTTGGACTGGCGTAATCTGACAGGCGAACAAATGCTGGAGCGTATTATTCCCAAAACTCAAAGCGGCGATATACTTCTTTTCCATAACGATACCGCCCACACCGCCGAGAGCCTTGACACTATTTTAACCGCATTAGAGGAAAAAGGCTTTAAATTTCTGAAGGTCAGCGACCTTATTTATAAGGACCATTACACAATAGACCATACAGGCAAACAAATAAAGAACTAACTAAAACGGTCAGGGGCTCAATTGAATCCCTGACCGTTTTTAAAGCAAACAAATTATTTTTTTACTACTATTCCTTGTCTTTTAAATATACTTCCTTGTTGTACCTTTTGAATTCCAAAGTAGGAAGTTCTCCGTTGAAGATATTTTTAAAATCTTTTTCAACTTTCACTATAGCCGCTTCCTCCTGATATGTTGTATGGCCTCTGAACAAAAGATAGTCATTGTTGAAAGAATTTTCTCTTTAATTTTTTCCTTCCTTATCGTACACCACTATTTGCGGTCCGGCTGTTGTCTCAAAAACTACATCGTATATATTTTCGTCAATAATAATCTTTCCATACTGTCCAATATTATCC
>JAXJXW010000012.1:0-16936 GCA_036307325.1 Clostridia bacterium | reverse complement strand
TCTTCAGGCAACAGAGCCTGCGTGGATTACCTCTAATCAAATCGAAGCCGCTCGTATCGCTATGACTCGTTACATCAAGCGTGGCGGTCAGGTTTGGATTAAAATATTCCCTGATAAGCCCATAACAGAAAAGCCTGCTGAAACCCGAATGGGTAGTGGTAAGGGCTCACCTGAATATTGGGTAGCAGTTGTTAAGCCCGGCAGAGTAATGTTTGAAATAGGCGGAGTTCCTGAAGAGGCAGCTCGTGAAGCTCTTCGCCTTGCAATGCATAAGCTTCCGGTTAAGTGCAAAATCGTTGCACGCGAAACACAGGAAACGGAGGGTGACAACGAATGAAAATAAACGAAATTCGTGATTTGACTACCGAAGAATTGCAGCTCAAGATTAACGAGCTGAAGAAGGAACTCTTCACACAGAGATTTGCTCTCGCAACAAATAATCTTGACAATCCCATGAAGATTGGCATGATTAAAAAGGATATCGCGAAGATAATGACCGTTATCCGTGAGAGAGAAATCAAAGGCGAAGAGTAAGCATAGAAAGGAGGAAATATAAATGTCCGAAAGAAATTATCGTAAGGTAAGAATCGGAAGAGTCGTAAGTGACAAAATGGATAAGACCATCGTTGTTGCAATTGAAGACAGTGTTAAACATCCTCTCTATGGTAAGGTTGTTAAAAGAACTGTAAAAATAAAAGCTCATGATGAGGAAAACACCTGTGGTATTGGCGATCGTGTTAAGGTTATGGAAACGCGTCCTTTGAGCCACGATAAGAGATGGAGATTGGCAGAAATCATTGAGAAGGCGAAATAAATTCTTCTCTAAAACAAGAAGGAGTGAAAAACATGATACAACAGCAAACTCTGTTGAAGGTTGCCGACAATACAGGTGCTAAAGAGCTTATGTGCATCAGAGTGTTGGGAGGCTCCCTCAGAAGATATGGCAACATTGGTGATGTAATAGTTGCTTCAGTTAAGAAAGCAGCTCCCGGCGGTATGGTTAAGAAGGGTGATGTTGTAAAGGCTGTTATCGTACGCAGTGTTAAAGGCGTAAGAAGAGCTGATGGAACATACATCAAGTTTGATGAAAATGCCGCTGTTATCATTAAGGAAGATAAGAACCCAAGAGGAACTCGTATATTTGGACCGGTTGCAAGAGAATTGAGAGATCACGAATACATGAAGATCTTGTCACTTGCTCCCGAGGTTCTTTAATGGGAGGTGCGGATTATGAAATACAATCATATTAAAAAGAATGATGAAGTTATCGTAATCAGCGGTAACGATAAGGGCAAAAAAGGTAAGGTTCTCAGCATAGACCATGAAAAAGGCCGCGTTCTTGTAGAAGGCGTTAACATGGCTACAAAGCATAAGAAACCCCGCAAGCAGGGCGATGTCGGCGGAATTATTCATCAGGAAGCTCCGATTGATATGAGCAATGTAATGCATATTTGCAAGAAGTGCGGTAAGCCCACAAGAATCGGATATACAGTTCTTGCAGACGGCAAAAAGGTTCGTGTTTGCAAGAAGTGCAACGAAAATTTTGATGAGTAATGAAGGGAGGTAAGTGCATGTCAACAATTAAAACGCTTTATACACAAGAGGTTGCGCCGGCGCTTTTTAAGAAATTCAACTACAAAAGCACCATGCAGATTCCGAAGTTAGACAAGATTGTAATTAACATCGGTCTTGGTGAAGCTAAGGATAACCCCAAGGCAATTGACGGTGCTATCAATGACCTTACTCTTATCACAGGTCAGAAGCCCGTTATCACAAGAGCTAAGAAGTCAATCGCTAACTTCAAATTAAGACAAGGTATGAACATCGGCGTCAAGGTTACGCTCCGTGGCGAAAAGATGTATGAGTTTATAGACAGACTCTTTAATGTAGCACTTCCCCGTGTTAGAGACTTCAGAGGTATTAACCCCAATTCCTTTGACGGAAGAGGTAACTACTCTCTGGGTATCAAAGAACAGCTCATATTCCCTGAAATTGAATATGATAAGATTGACAAAATCAGAGGTATGGATGTTATATTTGTTACAACAGCAAAAACTGATGAAGAGGGCCGCGAACTCTTAACACTTATGGGTGCGCCCTTTGCCAGAAGCTAAGGGGAGGTATAAAAAATGGCTAAAAAAGCAATGGTTTTAAAACAGCAGAAAACACCTAAGTTTAGCACAAGAGCCTATAACAGATGCAAGATCTGCGGAAGACCTCACGCTTATTTGAGAAAATACGGAATTTGCCGTATTTGCTTCAGAGAACTTGCATATAAGGGAGAAATCCCCGGCGTTAAGAAGGCAAGCTGGTAATATTAAAGCTTTGGAAAAGGAGGTTTACTCATGCAAATCACAGATCCTATTGCTGATATGCTTACAAGAATTCGTAATGCAAACTCAGCAAAGCATGAAACAGTTGATGTTCCCGTTTCCAATATGAAGAAGGCAATAGCTGAAATTCTTCTTGAGGAAGGTTATATCAAAAGTTATGAGATCATAGATGACGGAAAGCAGGGCATGATTCACATTACCCTCAAGTACGGCGCAAATAAAGAAAAGGTTATTTCAGGTCTTCAGAGAGTTTCAAAGCCCGGTTTAAGAGTTTACGCCGGCTGCGAAGAGCTTCCGAAGGTTCTTAAAGGCCTTGGTATTGCAATTGTATCCACATCAAAGGGTATTATGACAGACAAAAAGGCAAGAGCCGAGAAAATCGGCGGCGAAGTACTCGCATTTGTTTGGTAATTATTTTAAATTTAGGTGGTGAAAAAATGTCTAGAATCGGAAGAATGCCTATCACCGTTCCGACCGGCGTAACAGTTGAGGTTGGGGCAGGTAACCTTGTTACCGTAAAGGGACCTAAAGGCTCGCTTACAAAGCAGCTTCACGGTGATATGATTATAAAGCAGGAAAACGGCGCTATCGAAGTTCAGCGCCCCAGCGAAATCAAAAAGCATAAAGCTCTTCACGGCTTGACAAGAACTCTTCTTAACAACATGGTTGTAGGTGTTACAGAGGGCTTCAAGAAAGAGCTTGAAATCAACGGCGTTGGTTACAGAGCGCAGATGCAGGGAAAAACACTTGTTATGAATCTTGGTTATTCACACAATGTGGAAATGAACGCTCCCGAAGGAATCACAGTTGAGGTTCCCAATCCTAACTCTATAGTTGTTTCAGGTACTGACAAGCAGGCTGTTGGTCAGTATGCAGCTGAAATCAGAGAAAAGCGTCCGCCGGAGCCTTATAAGGGCAAAGGTATTAAATATGTTACCGAGCGCATTATCCGCAAGGAAGGTAAAGCCGGTAAATCCAAGTAAGAGAGGAGATAAAGCGAGATGGTTAGTAAGACTAACAGTAATAAGGCAAGACTTAAAAGACACGGCCGCATCCGTAACGATATTTGCGGAACAGCGCAGCGCCCCCGTCTTAATGTTTTCAGAAGCCTTAAGAATATTTATGCTCAGATCATTGACGATGAAAAGGGCGTAACTTTGGTATCCGCTTCAAGTCTCGAACTTAAAGATACTTACGGCGGTAACAAAGAGGCAGCAAAAGAAGTTGGTAAATTGGTAGCTCAGAAGGCTTCCGAAAAAGGTATCAGCGAGGTTGTTTTTGACCGCGGCGGTTACATCTATCACGGAAGAGTTGCAGAGCTTGCAGAAGGCGCCCGTGAAGGCGGCCTTAAGTTCTAAGAGAAGGAGGGAGATTATGTCAGAGCGTATTGACGCATCAACACTTGATATAAAGGAAAAGGTTGTTCATATCAGCCGTGTAGCAAAGGTTGTAAAGGGCGGTCGTACATTCCGTTTCAGTGCTCTTGTTGTTGTAGGTGACGAAAACGGCAAGGTTGGTTACGGTCTTGGTAAGGCAGCAGAAGTTCCCGATGCTATAAGAAAGGGTATCGAAGACGCGAAGAAGAACATGGTTTCTGTTCCTTTGGCAGGTTCGACAATTCCCCATGAGGTTATAGGTGAGTTCGGCGCAGGAAGAGTTCTTCTTATGCCGGCTAAGGAAGGTACCGGTGTTATTGCAGGCGGTGCTGCCCGTGCGGTAGTTGAGCTTTGCGGTATTAAGGACATCAGAACAAAGTGCCTTCGCTCAAACAATCCTAGAAATGTGGTAAGAGCTACAATCGAAGGTCTTGCATCTTTGAAGAGCGCTGAACAGGTTGCTCGTTTAAGAGGTAAGGCAGTAGAAGAACTGTAAGGGGGAGTAAAAAATGGCAAAGCTTAAAGTAACTCTTGTTAAAAGCGTTATAGGTTCTAAGCAGGACCAGATTGCTACCGTTAAGGCTCTCGGACTTAAGAAGATCCGTGATACTAAGGAGCATGAAGACAATCCCCAGATCAGAGGGATGATCAACAAGGTAAGTCACCTTGTAAAATTTGAAGAGATTTAACTTTAAGGAGGTGTGGCATATGAAACTTAATGAGCTTAGTCCCGCACCGGGAAGCAAAACCGAAGCCAAGAGAAAGGGCAGAGGCGCAGGTTCCGGAAACGGAAAGACAGCAGGTCGCGGTCATAAGGGTCAGAACGCCCGCAGCGGCGGCGGTGTAAGACCGGGATTTGAAGGCGGTCAGATGCCTATTTACAGGCGTTTGCCCAAGAGAGGTTTCAAAAATATTTTTGCTAATAAATATACAGAAATCAATGTTTCTGACCTCAACAAATTTGAGGATGGCACAGTAGTAGACGCTACTCTTCTGAAGGAAACAGGTGTTATTTCAAAAATACTTGACGGAGTAGTTGTATTAGGCCGCGGTGAGCTTGAAAAGAAGATTACCGTTAAGGCAGCACGAGTAACCAAGGGTGCTGCTCAGAAAATCGAAGCCGCAGGTGGCAAGGTGGAGGTGATCTAAAGTGCTGCAAACTTTACGTAATGCATGGAAGATCCCTGATTTAAGAAGAAAAATTATTTACACAATATTTCTCCTGGTTATTTTCCGCTTCGGAAGCGTTATTCCAGTTCCGTGGATAGACCCTTCCGTACTCAAAGAGTGGCTTAGCGGAAGCCAGGGAAGCACACTTTTTGATTTGCTTGATACATTCTCAGGCGGATCATTCTCAAACGCAACTATATTTGCAATGTCAATTTCGCCCTACATTAACAGCTCCATTATTATGCAGCTTCTTTGTGTAGCAATTCCTTATCTTGAGAGATTAAGCAAGGAAGGCGAAGAAGGCAGAAAAAAGATAACAAAGTACACTCGTTATCTTACAGTTGTTCTTGCAGCCGTACAGGCATTTGGCTTGTATATTACGCTCAGGAACCAGGGTGCAATTAAAATGGATGAAGGAGTACCCAGCTTCCTTATTGGTATTACCATTGTTCTTGCCTTTACGGCAGGTACCGCATTTTTGATGTGGCTTGGTGAAGAAATTACAGGTAAGGGAATCGGAAACGGTATTTCAATGATTATCTTTGCAGGTATTGTAAGCCGTGTTCCCGTTATGATGCAAACAGCTTGGAAGGGCTTTGTTCCCACAGGCCGTTGGTATGTGCTTATACTTCTTCTCATCTATTCAATTGCGTCAATTATGTTTGTTGTGCTTATTAACGAGGCTGAACGCAGAATTCCCGTACAGTATGCAAAACGAGTTGTGGGAAGAAAAATGTATGGCGGTCAGAGCTCCAATATTCCGATTAAGGTTGCAATGGGCGGAGTTATTCCGATTATCTTTGCAATGAGCATTATGTCCTTCCCCGGTACACTTGCTCAGCTTTTCGGAAAGAGCGAAGGTATCCTTGTGAAAATTACTCAGTTTATAACAAACGGTCCTGCTTATCCCATATTGTATTTCTTATTGATTGTAGGCTTCACCTACTTCTATACTTCAATCACATTTAATCCCATTGAAGTATCAAACAATATCAAAAACAATAACGGTATGATTCCCGGCATTCGTCCCGGCAGACCCACCACTGAATACATTGCTAAGGTTTTAGGAAAAATCACATTTATCGGTGCGATATTCCTTGGTATTGTAGCAGTGCTCCCGATTGTGTTAACTCAAGTATTTTCAAACTTCCTCACAGCAAACCTTTCGTCACTGTCACTTACAGGTACAAGCTTGCTCATCGTAGTAGGTGTTGCTCTTGAAACAGTTCGCGAAGTAGAAAGTCAAATGATAATGCGCCACTATAAAGGCTTCCTTGAGTAATCAAGGAGCCTCAGGCGTGAGACATTAAACTGTTTTATACCTGAAAGAAGGGAATTTATGAGAATTACTATTATGGGACCTCCCGGAAGCGGAAAGGGCACGCAGGCTGAGCAGCTTTGCCAAAGACTGGGTATTGCCCACATTTCCACGGGAGCTATAATAAGAAATGCCATCAGAGAAAAAACTCAGCTTGGAGTTATTGCATCCGACTATATCGAAAAAGGTCAGCTTGTTCCTGACTCACTTGTTATAGATATGGTTTCTGCAAGGCTTAAGGAGGAGGACTGTCAGAACGGATATATTCTTGACGGCTTCCCTCGTACACTTGTGCAGGCTGAGGCGATGGAGAAGCTGGGTATTGAGCTTGACTGTGCACTTAATCTTGTTGTCGATGATGAAACAATTGTTGTTCGTCTTGGCGGAAGACGGGAGTGCAAGGTGTGTGCGGCTCCTTACCATGTGGAATTTAACCCTCCCGAAAAGGAAGGTGTTTGCGACCGTTGCGGCGGGGAGCTTGTAAGGCGCTTAGATGATGTTCCGGATACTATCCGTGAAAGACTCAGTGTTTATCACAAGCAGACTGAACCGCTTATAGATTTCTATAAGAAGCGCGGACTTCTTAAAGATGTTGTTGGTTGTGAGGATATTGAAGACACAACAAAAGCAGTTCTCGAAGCATTGGGAGTAAACGGTCAATGATTATTATTAAGACAAAACAGGAAATAGAAAAAATAAGGGAATCGGGAAAAATCGTTGCTGAGGCGCTTGAAACGGCGGGTGAAGCAGTGAAGGCAGGAATGACAACCGCAGAGCTTAACGATATAATTGAAAAAGTAATCGTAAGCCACGGTGCAATACCCTCCTTCAAAAATTATAACGGTTTTCCCGCAGCAAGCTGCGTATCTGTGAACTGTGTTGTCGTTCATGGGATTCCATCTGATAAGATAATCCTTAACGAAGGCGACATAGTAAGCGTAGATATAGGCGCACTGCTAAAGGGTTATCACGCTGATGCGGCGAGAACCTTTCCCGTAGGAAATATTTCATCGGAAGCTCAGAGGCTTATTGATGTGACAAAGGAATGCTTTTTCAGAGGTGCCGCTTGTGCAACCGTGGGAAACAGAGTCGGAGACATAGGCTATGCAGTGCAAAGCTATGCCGAAGAAAACGGTTTTTCGGTAGTGCGAGAGCTTGTGGGCCATGGCGTGGGGAAGAATCTTCACGAATCTCCCGATATTCCGAATTTCGGAAAAGCGGGTCATGGAATAAGGCTGGCGGCAGGAATGGTAATTGCCATAGAACCAATGATTAACCAGGGCTGTAAGGAAGTTGATTTTAACCGTGAAGACGGCTGGACCGTTACTACACAGGATAAAAAGCTTTCCGCCCATTATGAAAACACGGTTGCCGTAACAGATAACGGTCCTGTTTTAATGACTGTGTAGGTGCTTTTATGCAGCTTGGCAGTGTTGTTAAATCAATAGCCGGAAGCGATAAGGGCAAATACTATATTGTTATTAAAACAGAGAGCGATTTTGCCTATATTGTTGACGGAAAATGCAAAACCATTCAAAAGCCTAAAAAGAAAAAACATAAGCATCTGCAAGAAACAAAATTGCAAAGTGACTTAACAAAGTATAATCCACTTTATGATGCTCATATCAGAAAAGAGCTGAAAAGCTTATTAAAAATAGGAGGTTGTTGCCTTGGCTAAAGAAGATGTATTAGAACTCGAAGGTACTGTGCTTGAAGCATTACCTAATGCTATGTTTCAGGTCGAGCTGGATAACGGACATCAGATCCTGGCGCACATATCCGGCAAGTTAAGAATGAACTTTATAAGGATTTTGCCCGGAGACAAGGTTACTGTGGAGCTTTCTCCATACGACCTCACCCGCGGAAGAATCACTTGGCGGGCAAAATAAGTAATTAAGTGATAGAGGAGGTATTTCAGATGAAGGTAAGACCCTCAGTTAAACCAATATGCGAAAAATGTAAAATCATTAAGAGAAAAGGTAAAATTATGGTGATTTGTGAAAATCCCAAACACAAGCAGAAACAGGGCTGATTTTTTAAGTCCGTTTCGGGCGCGGCTGAAATCATGAAAATGATTGCCCAAAACGCATAATCAATTACCCCTATTCCAATATAAAGAAAGTTGTTTATTAAATTTGGAGGTGTATTAGCAGATGGCGAGAATAGCCGGTGTTGACCTGCCCCGTGAAAAGAGAGTTGAAATAGGACTCACATATGTTTACGGTATCGGCAGAACCAGCGCAAATAAGATCCTTGAAAAAACAGGTATAAATCCTGACACAAGAGTTAAGGATTTGACAGAGGATGAAATTGCAAAACTCAGAGAAGCTATAGATCACGAGTATACCGTTGAAGGTGACCTTCGTCGTGAAGTAGCACTTAACATTAAGCGTCTTACAGAAATAGGCTCATACAGAGGTCTCCGTCACAGAAAGGGACTTCCTGTAAGAGGTCAGAGAACAAAGACAAACGCAAGAACCCGTAAGGGCCCGAAGCGTACAATTGCTAACAAGAAGAAGTAAGGAGGAGAGAGCATGGCTAAAACAGTTAAGAGAGTAGCGCGCAAGAAAAAAGAGCGTAAAAATATTGAGCGCGGTGCAGCACATATCCGCAGCACATTCAACAATACAATCGTAACCATGACCGATGTAAACGGTAATGCTCTTTCCTGGGCAAGTGCCGGTGGACTTGGTTTCCGCGGTTCTAAAAAGAGCACTCCGTTCGCTGCTCAGATGGCAGCAGAAACAGCTGCAAAGGCAGCTATGGAGCACGGTTTGAAAACTGTTGAAGTTTTCGTAAAAGGACCGGGTGCAGGCCGTGAGGCAGCTATCCGTGCCCTTCAGGCAGCAGGCTTGGAAGTAAGCATGATTAAGGATGTAACTCCCATTCCTCACAATGGCTGCCGTCCGCCCAAGAGAAGAAGAGTGTGATGGAGGTGCAGAAGTAATATGGCAAGATATACAGATGCGGTTTGCAGACTTTGCCGCCGCGAAGGACAAAAGCTCTTTTTAAAGGGCGAAAGATGCTATTCTGATAAGTGTGCTATCGCAAGGAGACAGTATGCTCCCGGTCAGCACGGTCAGGGCAGAAAGAAAGTTTCTGATTACGGTCTTCAGCTTCGTGAAAAGCAGAAGGTTAAGCGTTACTACGGTATCCTCGAAAGCCAGTTTGCTCATTATTTTGAGCTTGCTACCAAGAAGAGTGGTATTGTTGGTGAAAACTTGCTTACAATCTGCGAAAGCCGTCTTGACAATGTTTGCTACAGAGCAGGCTTTGCAATGAGCCGCCCTGAAGCACGCCAGCTTGTAAGACATGGCCACTTCACAGTAAACGGCAAGAAGGTAAACATTCCTTCATATCTTATTAAGGAAGGCGATGTAATCGCTCTTACAGATAAGAGTAAAGATTCTCCCAAGATAAAAGCAGTACTTGAAGCTAACGATGGTAAGGTTGTTCCCGCATGGCTTGACCTTGACGCAGCAACAAACAGCGTTAAGGTAGTTAATCTCGCTAAGCGTGAAGATATTGACTACGAAGTTAACGAAACACTTATCGTTGAGTTGTACTCTAAGTAATAGTGTACCCTCGGGTATTTTATTAAAAATAAAAAAGTGGGAGGGTTTTTATAATGACTGATTTAAGATTTGAAAAGCCTCGTGTTGAGAGAGTTGAACTCAGCGAGGATGGTTCTTACGGTAAGTACACTGTAGCTCCGCTTCAGCGAGGATATGGTACAACCCTTGGAAATTCACTGAGAAGAATGATGCTGTCCTCATTAGAGGGTGCGGCTATATCATCTATTAAGATTGATAATGTTCAGCATGAATTTTCTATAATCCCAGGTGTTAAAGAAGATGTCAGCGAAATTGTTTTAAACATGAAGCAGGTTATCATAAAGCTCTATTCAGACGGTCCTAAGACTGTTTATATAGAAGCTGAAGGCGCAGGCGAGCTTTGCGCCCGTGATATTAAAACTGACAGTGATGTTGAAATAATCAACGGCGATCTTCATATTGCAACCTTGAATGAGGATGCTAAACTGTATATGGAAATAACAATCAATAAGGGCAGGGGTTATATCTCCGCCGAAAAGAATAAGGCTCTTTTGCAGCCTCTTATCGGGCTTATACCTATTGATTCAATCTATACTCCCGTACAGAAAGTTAACTACTATGTGGAAAACACCCGTGTAGGACAGAATACGGACTATGACAAGCTTACGGTAGAGGTTTGGACAAACGGCACAAAAACGGCTGATGAGGCCATAAGCCTTTCAGCGAAGATCATAAATGATCATATGATGCTCTTTATCCAGCTTACTGACGAAGCTATGAATGTAGAAACCATGGTTGAAAAGGAAGAAACAAAGAAAGAGAAAATGCTTGATATGACTATTGAAGAGCTTGATCTTTCAGTTCGTTCCTACAACTGTCTCAAGCGTGCAGGCATCAACACTGTTGAAGATCTGACGCTCCGTAAGGAAGAAGAAATGATGAAGGTAAGAAATCTTGGTCGTAAGTCACTTGATGAAGTATGCAACAAGATTAAATCTCTTGGGTTCAGCTTTGCACCCGATGAGGATTGATTACCTATCGTATAATTGACTTATCAGAAGTTTAAGGAGGAATATCAATGCCCGGAACAAGAAAGCTCGGTCGTACTACTGACCAGAGAATGGCTATGCTGCGCGGTATGGTAACTGCTCTTTTGGAAAATGGCAAGATCGAAACAACTGTAACCCGTGCCAAAGAGGTTCGTTCACTTGCAGAGAATATGATTACTCTCGGTAAGAGAAATGACCTCCATGCGAGAAGACAGGCTCTTAGCTTCATCACAAAGGAAGATGTTGTTAAGAAGGTATTTGACGAGCTTGCTCCCAAATATGCAGAGCGTAACGGCGGTTATACACAGATTATTAAGACAGGCGTACGCCGTGGTGACAATGCACCCATGGCTATCATAAAGCTTGTGGACTAAAATAATATGTATAAAAAGCTGCGGTAAAACGGTTTATAATATCGTTTTACCGCAGTTTTTTGTACATTTGTTTGGTTTAAATAATTAAAAAAATATTTTCTTTTTATGTAAACCTAAGTTTACATAAAAAGAAAACCAAATATTAACCCTCTTTAAAGTTTTTAACATCTCTAAAGGCTAAAAATAGGTTTTTAACAGGAGTTTTCCACAAAATTAACAGGTAAATTACAATAAAAAAAGAAAACCTGTGGAAAACTTTTATGGGATTTTTAGGGGTAAAATTAGGTTTACAAAAAACATTACCATTAAAAGGAATTACATGTAAAAAATTACTGCCAAAGCATGATAGTTTTTTTATTTCTTATATTGGCATAATATATTTATAGCCTGAATATGCCAATTTGAACCCGCCATAAATGGCGAAATTTGGGTATTTATGGCATTTCTACCTACACCGCACCAAAATATCCTCAAAATTTCATCCATTTTCAGCGTTCACCCACAAAAATATAATTATATCAGGCTCCAAAGTATTTCCTGTGGGTCAAGACGGGTAAGCTCTTCGGGGTCAGGCAGTATAACATTGTGAAATCGGAATTTGTCATAATCGGTAATATAGCTTAAATCTCTGGAATATACGGGGAATCGTGCGTTCCAGTCGGGGAAATTACTACTCATAAATTCGTTTGCAGTTTTTTCTGCAACAGAAATTTCATCGGTTAAGGGTGATTTTGTTCCGCTTACAATCACTCCGGGAGGGCTGGAGTGTAAAATGACAACGCTTTTGTCATTGCATTCCCCCAGGCAGATGTAAGCATGGTAATGAACGGCACTGAAAAATATATCGCCGCAGCGGCGTTCGGTGCAGGGGGCTTTCTCCACGCTTCCAAGCCCCAGACTGCTCAGCTCATAGCCTAATCGTGAGGATTTGAAAACAAAGCCGCAAAGCCCGTTATCCCTTTGCAGTAAATTATAAATTGCCCAGCCTATGTACCCTGTACAGTCAAGCCCGTCAGAGGAATGATAGAGAAAGTCTTTGTAATTATAGCTGCTATCTTGCATGTCTGAAAATTCCTTCCATCTTTTTGAAAGACCCGGCATGCGTGCTTCCTTTGCCGCCCCCGTATCCTCCTCATTCCACCCGCCGCCGTAGACATACATGGTCTGCCCCACAGGGGCAAGGGCAATTTTTATAAAATTTTTAACAGTTGGGAAAATAAGCAAAAAACATTAACCTCCTTTACTTGACATTATATAGTAAAATGGTATAGAATATAACGGTGAGTAAATATAAATATTATCTGGAGGTATTGATATGAACATTCTTGTAACAGGCGGCGCCGGGTATATAGGAAGTCATACCTGCGTTGAACTTCTCAATGCGGGCCATGATATTGTTGTAGTTGACAATTTGTCAAATTCAAGCCCGAAGGCTATTGATGCAGTTAAGGAAATTACAGGAAAGGATTTCCCCTTCTATGTTTGTGATATTCTTGACCGTGAAAAGCTTTCAGCAATTTTTGATGAAAATAAAATTGACGCCGTAATTCATTTTGCAGGCCTTAAGGCTGTGGGTGAATCGGTTCAGAAGCCCCTTGAATATTATCATAATAATATGACAGGCACCTTTATGCTCCTTGATGTTATGAGAAAGCATGAGGTATTTAACATAGTATTTTCTTCTTCGGCAACTGTTTACGGAAGCCCGAAAACAGTTCCCATTAAAGAGGATTTTCCCCTTTCAACAACAAATCCCTACGGCTCCACAAAGCTTATGCTTGAAAGAGTGTTAAGTGATGTTTATACGGCAGATAACCGTTTCAGCGTTGTGCTTCTGCGTTATTTTAATCCCATTGGCGCACACTCAAGCGGAAAAATCGGTGAAGACCCCAAGGGTATTCCCAACAACCTTTTGCCGTATGTTGCACAGGTTGCAGTGGGAAGGCTTGAAAAGGTCAATGTATTCGGTGACGGATACCCCACTAAAGACGGTACGGGTGTACGAGATTATATCCATGTTGTTGACCTTGCAATCGGCCACCTTAAGGCGGTTGAAAAGAAAAGCGGCGTAAGCGGCGTTCATATTTACAATCTGGGCACAGGCAACGGCTACAGTGTGCTTGATATTATCAAGGCATTCAGCAAGGCCTGCGGAAAGGAGCTTCCTTATGTAATTGCGCCTCCCCGTGCAGGCGATATTGCCGTTTGCTATGCAGACGCAACCAAGGCAAAAGAGGAGCTTGGCTGGGAAGCTACCCGCGGTATTGAAGAAATGTGTGCAGATTCTTGGAATTGGCAAAGTAAAAATCCTAACGGATTTGGTAAATAACATATAAAGAAGGTTTTTAAAATGGCGAAAATTACATTTGATTATTCAAAAGCTGAAAAGTTTGTTTCACAGGAGGAAATTAAGGCTTTATCCCCGTTTATTACGCAAGCGCATGAAATGCTCCATAATAAGACGGGCAGAGGCAGTGATTTTACAGGCTGGGTAAATCTTCCTGAAAATTATGACAAAGAGGAATATGCCCGCATTAAAAAAGCGGCAGAAAAGATTAAAAGCAATTCCGATGCCCTTATAGTAATCGGCATTGGCGGTTCATATCTCGGTGCAAGAATGGCAATAGAAATGCTCAATCACAATTTCTATAATGTGAATAAAGAGGGCAGAAAGGGCGCACCGCAGATTTTCTATGCAGGTAACAGCATAAGCGCAACCTATCTTGCAGACCTTGTTGAAACCGTAAAGGATATGGATTTTTCCGTAAATATCATTTCAAAAAGCGGCACAACAACCGAGCCTGCCATTGCGTTCCGTATTTTCCGCAAGCTTCTCATTGAAAAGTACGGTAAAGAGGGTGCCCGTGAAAGAATTTATGCAACAACAGATAAGGCAAAGGGTGCACTTAAAAACCTTGCTGACGAGGAAGGCTATGAAACCTTTGTTGTTCCTGATGATGTAGGCGGCCGTTACAGTGTGCTTACTGCAGTGGGCTTGCTTCCCATTGCTGCAGCGGGGGTAGACATTGATGCACTTATGAAGGGTGCGTATGACGCAATGGTTGAATATTCAAATCCCAACCCCGAAGAAAATGACTGCTACAAGTATGTAGCCGCAAGAAACGCCCTTTACAGAAAGGGCAGAAACATTGAAATGATGGTTAACTATGAGCCGCAGGTTCACTATTTTGCAGAATGGTGGAAACAGCTCTTCGGCGAAAGTGAAGGTAAGGATAATAAGGGAATATTCCCTGCTTCCGTTGATTTTTCAAGTGACCTTCATTCAATGGGGCAGTATATTCAGGAGGGTATGCGCCTTATGTTTGAAACGGTGTTGTTCTTTGACAATGCACGCAAGGATATAGCCATTGAAGAAGATGGCGATAATGTTGACGGGCTTAATTTCCTTGCAGGGAAGAAGGTAAGCTATGTAAATGAGCAGGCATTTAACGGAACACTTCTTGCACACACTGACGGCGATGTACCAAACCTTGTTCTTCATATAGATAAAATGGACTCTTACTGCCTTGGAAACCTGATTTATTTCTTTGAAAAGGCATGCGGTGTAAGCGGTTATCTTTTGGGTGTAAATCCTTTTGACCAGCCCGGTGTTGAAGCTTATAAAAAGAATATGTTTGCACTTCTGGGCAAGCCCGGATATGAAGAGAAACAGGCAGAGCTTTTAAAGCGTCTTTAATTCGACAATAGATTACTGCATAATAAAAGCCTTTGTGGGAAAGATTTTTATTGAGAAATCTTTCTTACGGAGGCTTTTTTTATGATAAATAAGGTTGAAATATGCGGTGTTGATACATCAAAGCTGCCTACCCTTTCTTCACAAGAAAAAAAAGAGTTGTTTGAAAAAATAAAAAAAGGCGATACAAAAGCCCGTGAAACTTTTATAAAAGGAAATCTCAGGCTTGTTTTAAGCGTTATGGGGCGGTTTAACAATCGGGGAGAAAATATTGATGATTTGTTTCAGGTAGGGTGCATAGGGCTTATAAAAGCAATAGATAACTTTAATACGGAGCTAGATGTTCAGTTTTCAACCTATGCAGTGCCAATGATAATCGGCGAGATAAGAAGATACCTCCGTGATAATAACGCAGTCCGTGTTTCACGCTCACTTCGGGATATAGCATACAAGGCTCTTTGTGTCCGTGAAAAAATAACAAATACAGCTAACCGTGAACCCACAGTTGAGGAAATTGCCAAAGAAATCGGAGAAACAAAGGAGAGCGTGGCAATGGCACTTGACGCCATACAAGAGCCTGTATCACTTTTTGAGCCTGTGTATCATGACGGCAGTGACGCCGTTTATGTTATGGACCAAGTATCCGATAAAAAAAATATTGATGAAGCATGGATTGAAAAAATATCTCTTCGAGAGGCAATGAAAAAACTGACCGACCGTGAAAAGCTTATTGTTACCATGAGGTTCTTCAGAGGAAAAACCCAGACAGAGGTAGCAAATGAGGTAGGGATAAGTCAGGCTCAGGTTTCCCGATTGGAAAAAAGTGCCATAACAAATATGCGAAAAAGTCTGTAAATGAGATATTAAAAATGCTCAGATAAAATAAGCATGGACAAAAGGATTAGTTTTGTCCATGCTTATTTTATTTATTTAACAAATATATAAATAGATTAAGATAGAGCGCAAATGAAACCCAAACAAGATAAGGTGTTTGCAAATATGCCGCCGTTTTTGATATTCTGTAAAAGGAACTTATCATTGCGAAAATGATAAACCAAAGGGCAATCAGCCACATAAATGAGAATAAATATGCGCCTGCATTAAAGAAAATAATTGACCACATAAAATTGAAAACAAGGTTCAGCACATATAAAAAAGAAGCATTCTGATATTCAACACGATTTTCATTTTTGTTTAAATAGACAATGGCACTGCTTATTCCCATAAGAATATACAATATTCCCCATACTATGGGAAACAGCATTGACGGCGGTGAAAGAGGCGGTGTTTTAATTCTTGAATATATGTCCATGTTATTCTTTGTAAGAAGTGCAGATAATCCGCCGACTGCAAGCGCAATTAAAATTGAGTAAATATACGGTTTGTATTTTTTTAGCATAAAAGCTTCCTTCCCCCTTTTTATTACATTAAAATAATAGCTTCTAACCTTATATTATTCGCAAATTGCAAAAAAATACCGAAAATTCGTGATGTAATATAACAATCAATGTTGACATGGATAGAATTGAGAAGTATAATTGTAAACAAGCAGAAACAAGAGAATAAGGGGTAGGATTATGGATATAAAAAAACATGCGCTTGAAAAGCACTATGAATGGCAGGGAAAAATTGAGGTTGTATCACGCACAGCCGTCAAGGACAGTGCTGACCTTTCAACGGCGTATACGCCCGGTGTTGCAGAGCCGTGCCTTGTTATAAAAGACGACATAAGCAAATCATATGAGCTTACAAGAAGATGGAATCTTGTTGCGGTTATAACTGACGGAACTGCCGTTTTAGGACTTGGGGATATTGGCCCCGAAGCGGGAATGCCTGTTATGGAGGGGAAGTGCGTTCTGTTTAAGGAATTTGCAGATGTAGACGCTTTCCCCCTTTGCATTAAAACAAAGGACATTGATGAACTGGTAAGAACAATTTACAACATTTCGGGAAGCTTTGGCGGCATAAATCTTGAGGATATTTCCGCACCCCGTTGCTTTGAAGTGGAAAGAAGGCTTAAGGAAATTTGCGATATTCCCGTTTTCCATGACGATCAGCACGGAACGGC
>JAXJXW010000011.1:0-12960 GCA_036307325.1 Clostridia bacterium | reverse complement strand
TTCCTTTTCTGCTGCCCGTTCTTCGGGACTTAATTTGTACCTTGGCATAATTAAAAACCTCCAAAATGATATTTTTATTATATATCATCTTGGAGGTCTTGTATAGACTTTACACAAAATTCGGGATAGTCTCTTGCAAGGGGTTTTATATTACATTGAT
The DNA here is from genome assembly GCA_036307325.1 of Clostridia bacterium. Classification (GTDB taxonomy): domain Bacteria; phylum Bacillota; class Clostridia; order UMGS1883; family UMGS1883; genus UMGS1883. The sequence continues at coordinate 12,800 of JAXJXW010000011.1, read as the reverse complement.
TATTTCATTACCTTTTTTTACGGCATAGTCATAGGCAACCTTTGTACCACTTTTGGGTTGATAGTCTGTTAAATCTCGTTTGCTGTTTTTTCGTCTTGGCGGCAGATAATTTTCATCATAATAAATTACGCAAAAGCCTGATTTGTTTATCATTTCTTGATTACGCTCCACATAAGCAGCTTTCCCTGCACCTCGCATTTTTTCGGGGTAATAGGTTTCTTCGTAGTTTTTCAAAAGATATTTTGTGTAACTATCGTCTATATCCGCAAACGCAGAACGAACATAAACTCTTTTGATTTGAGGATATGTTTGCTTTAAGGCTGTAACAACCTTATAGCATAAGCTGTCAAACTCACTTTTACTACCAAAAAGAAATGTATTAACATCTTTTGTTGTGATTAGAGTTTCTATTGTTCCTGTCAGCCTTTTTATCAGTTCGGGAGTTTCGTCTATTTTTCTGTGTCCAAAGAAGCAGCAAGTATTCAATTTTGAATTTTCCATAGCATCACCATCAAAATATTATAGATATACCATATATTCATTTATAACATTGTATCACATAATTCCGATAAAATAAATACATAATATATTTATTTTGGAGTGATTTTATGGCTATTAAGAGTGTATCAATAAGAATAGAGCAGGAAATGCTTGATAAAATTGCCTATGTTGCTGATTATGAAGGCAGAAGTGTAAACAGTCATGTTCTCGTTTTAATCAGAGAAAATATTAAGGCTTTTGAAGAAGCAAACGGTGTAATTGAGGGAAACATAAATCCCGATGTGAATGTTAAACCAACAAGAAAGCAGTAAAAGGTGTAGCTTTGATGGCTACACCTTTTACTATTTTACTGATTATTTTGGATATGATAGGATAGGATTTTATTTGGCTTCAAGCAATAATTTTCTTGCTATGGTAAATAAGCTGTTGTCAACAGACGGTATATCTCGATAGCAAGTATCTTTTGTCATTTCTGTTTCAAGGTCAAAATTGGGATTGATGGATTGATAGATTTTTTCACGACTTAACTTTTCAGCGGTGTAAAAGTCAATCTCTCCGTTTGCAAATTGTGTTATAACATCTGCAATTATGGCTTTAACCTTACTTTCGTTCTCTGCGTAAAATTCCGGTCTTAAATACATATCTCTATACTGCCATATCGCATTATTTGCTACAATGGTTAAATCGCCGTAAGAATATCCGTTTGTTTTACCATCAAGCCAAGCATTAAAAATAATGCGGTTTGTCTTTGCTCTTGCTCCTGCATATCCCAAGCCGTTTTGTACCTCTGTAAGAATATCAGCTATAAGACTCTCAGCAACAAGTACACATTCATCTGTTAAATAAAGTGCAACCGATTCTCTCGGAACGGGAGCAGCATTTACTGTGATTGCACTTGCCATTATTGATATTGTAATTAAAACTATTGATAATTTTTTCATTCCTCAAAACCTCTCTTTCAAAACATCTTTGAATACTTTACTTTCCTCAATAAACAAACTGTCGCACATCATCTTAACACCAAGTCTAAAGCCGATTTTGAAGTTTTCAACGCCGTTTGTAGCACTTATTTCATCACTCGCATTTACAAGGTCATTAAATAGTTTTAGGTGTTCTCCGGATAATGCTTCTTTCAGCTTGTCCTCGTTAGCAGTAAAAACGCTTAATGCTTCGTCATAGGGTGTAGCTTTTTTATAGCGTTTTTCATTGGGGTTTATGTTTCCGTAATACAATTCTTCAATAAAATTCATTACGCACCCTCCATTGCATACACATAGTCCGAAAATATAACTTCTTCGGCTCTGTGCTTAATAGAGTTCATTTTCTGCACCCAAGCCATTTGGTCTGTTGCCTTTAGCTGTTCTGTAACACCTTCTTGCTCTGCCATTTTCTTAATCAAATCGGATAAGGTGTTATTACAGATTTCATCAATCTCTGCAAGGTGCGAAAGCAATGTGCCTTTCATCAGCATTGATGAATACAGCCAATTATGATGCTCTTTTAAAAATGTTCTTCGTAGATTTCCGTATTTGCCGATTTTGTAGTCCTTTTCATCAGGGACAGTTAGATATGGTATGTAGTAATCTCCGTTTCTCACATACTCAATGCCATTTTCGTAAATTTTGTCTTTCATCTTGTTTTCGACCTCCATTTGTGATATAATTTGTTGTGGTTAAAGTTTCAAGTTTTGGTCTATCACCGCCTTGTCTATATATAACCACTTTTCATATTATCGCAAATGAGCCGCAGCCATATATAATATATTAGTGAGTGAACACATCATCTGTTCAACTCCCTTTACATTATACGGCTTCCATCGTGTAAATTCTTGTAGTATTTACATTTGAATGACCGAGGATATCTGCGAGTCTCACCACATCTTTCTGGAGTGAATAGTAGGTTCTTGCGAACAAATGGCGAAGGTTATGCGGAAATACTTTATCTTTTGATACCCCGGCGGTTTCACATAATGCTTTTAACATCTTCCATATGTTTGACCTGTCAAGTGGTTTTCTATTCTTACTAACAAATACGGAACCGCTTTTTATATTGTTTTCTTTTATATAGTCTTTGAGCATTTTGCAAAGTTCTTTTGGTAATATAACCACTCGCATTTTGCCTTTACAGTTAATTACCGCTTGTCCTGATTTCACGGCATCGGTTGTAATGTAACGAAGTTCTGAAACTCGGATGCCCGTACTTGCTATTGTTTGTATAAGGTAATAAAGCCTTTGGTTTTTCTTGTCATTTGCTGCCGTTAGCAATCTTTCATATTCCGATTTAGTAAGTTCCTTGTCTTTACTTGCAAATATTTGTTTTTGAATTTTTAAGGTCTTTACCTTGCAATCGTGCCATTCGTTATAGCTAAAGAAACTATTTAAGGATGATAGAATAGAATTTACACTTGCCGGTGCATATTTTTCTATAAGCTCCCGCTTGTACTCAAGCACAATACTTTTGCAGAGTTCTGTTTCTTTGCACCACTGCATAAATGCAGTTATGTCACGAATATACTTATCAAGTGTTGCCGCAGATTTTTCCTCATCAATTAAATAATTTTTGAATTCTTGTATTAGTTCGTTTGTAATTTTTTTCATATTTGAATCAACTCCTTAATTTTATTTTACCACCAACGATAAAATATATAAGAGCTGTCAATGATTTGATTTTTTTACACATTAACAGGGGCTGTCTCACTAGAAAGGTGAGATAGCCCTAAAAATTTGCAGAGAAGTTGTAAAATAAAATGTGTAAATATTGTAAATTACGACAAAATGTGATATGCTCCTAATACAAAACCTTAGGAGGAAGTCATGGATAGAAGAGACGCAATAAATAGCATTATCAATATGCTGCTTGTTTTCATAATATCTCTTATATTTTTTTGGATAATTGATATACCGTATAAGTTGTTTAGTGTAATTGCAATATGTATAAGTGCGGTTATATTTATTAAGTTTCAAAAAAATAATCATAGCATTTTAAAATTAACATCAATTATTATTCTTTCTGCAACCGTTGGCTTCTTTGCAAAAAATTGTCTTTCAGGCGCAGAGGTGGAAATTGATATTCTGGATAAGATTTTTGCACTTGTAAACAGTGTTATTATAATTGGCTTTTTTATCAGCGGAGTTAAACAAAAAAGCCCCGCCAAAGGGAAGCAAAAAAACCTTATGGAGCCGCAAAAATATGATGTAATCAGAATACAGGAATATTTAGAAGCCTTCGATTTAATAGGAATTAACGGTGCATGGGGAACGGGAAAAACATTTTTAAGTGATTTTCTCCAATCGCAAAAGGAGATGCGCAGCAAATATCTTTTTATAAATGTTGACCTATTGTCTTGTAATCTGGACAAGATTCATTTGGTAATATTTAATTTGCTGGAAAAAACCCTGAATAATCATTATATTTATTCTGAAAATTCCAAGCAAATAAAGAAGCTTTTGTCGGAAATAAAGGTTTTAAGCAACCTGTTTTCCTTTATGCATCAGGAGGAAACATCATACTCTGAAGCGGTGAAAAATTTTCAGTCTGAGCTAAAATATCTGGACAAAACTATTGTAATTATTTTTGAGGATATAGACCGTATCAGCAGTGCAGATAAAATAAAGGAAATATTCAGTATAAGTGAAAGGCTTGTTTGCGACAGTATAAAAATTGTTTATCATTATGATGAAAGCAAATTGGAGGAGTTAAAATTTAACCATGAATATATAGAAAAATATATTCCCTATGTAGTCAATTTAACGCCCATTAAATTTACAACGGCTGTAAAGCATTTAATGAATGAGTATTTTTATGACGCAAAAATTCTTACGGTGAAGGATTTTGAGTTTTTGACCATACCCAAATCAATATTTTGGGACAAAATAAACTTTTCTTTGTCTTTTGATTTATACGGTGTAAGCATAAGAAAAATATATCACTTTTTAAGCGAAACCATCAATTCAATTAAAAACAACCCCGAATATCAAAAAAATGATAATAAGAAGGTTGTAATAGTTTTTTATTTAATTAAGCACTTATTCAATGATGTGTATAAGAAAATTTCTGTTGCTGACAGCCTTATAAATACTCTTACACTTTCATTTGAAGATAAAGAATATACGGTTATTGAATTATTAAATTACCTTAAAGAAAATAAGCGGTTCAATGATGAAACCGTAAAATCAATATTCCATTTAATCACAAACAGAAATCATATGCTTATGCTTTCATTGCTGGGATATGATTTTGATGTGTACAGTGTGGTTATAGAAAATAAGGTGAATGATTTTTACAACGAAAAAACAGGATATACAAAAAATTTAAATACCAATTATAAGATTGACAGGCTTGTGTGGAATCTTTTGTGTAACGGAAAATCAGAATATACCAATAGCGAAAATGCCGTAAGAAAATTCATTCAGGAGGTGCTTAATAAAGATAAGGCACAGCAAAAAAAGGCATTCATGGATTTCAACCGGGACATGTTTGAACAGAATTTATACAAAGACGATAATGAAACAATTTTTAAGCTTGCTCTTAATGACTGGTTTAGTATTTTCAGAGCCTTTTATGTGTCTGATGTTGATAGGGGAACATGGATTAAGCTGATTGACTTTTATTTTGATTTTTCGGGCGTAAAGGAAATAGACCAAAATGCGGTTGCAACGCTGAGATTTTGTAATATAAGCAGTAACATGGTGTATATCCATGTGCTTGAAAGGTTTAACAAATTATCAGTTGCGGGAAATATGAATGACAAAAAGTATTATAAAAGCTTTTTGATTGAATACCTGCGTAATCTGTCTTCATTATCGTATATTAATACCTTTGCTCTTGAAATGCTGGAAACCCGTTCCGATACGCCCATAAATCCTGAGATTGCCAATATGGCTTTCGACGAATTAAAGAAGGAGCTTGTTTTACTGAAGGAGAAAATTGCCATAGACGAAATAACAAGGGATATTGATATTATTCTGGAGTTTATAAATAAGAATAAGAGTGTTATAGACTGCAAAAATACCTTGAAGGAAAAGGGATTCTTGCAAAATTCTAAAGTGAGCAGCCGCTATATTCACCAGGAGGAATTTGACAGATTGCTAAAGCTAAAAGGCACAGAGTCATTTGAAAAAGAGACTATAGAAAGCTATAAAAATGACAAAATCGGCGTGCATGAGATAAGCGACCTTTCACAATGAAAAAAACCGTGGTAAAGTAATAAATGCTTTACCACGATTTTTTATTTCATTCTTGGTGATTTACCATATATTTTTTTATACGAACGGTAGTAGGAGGAATAAGTTTCAAAGCCGGATTTTATAACTGCATTAGAAAGATTGCTTCCGCATGAAACCAACTCATCTACCAGCATCATTCTCTTTTGCAGAATGTATGAGTGTATTGTGTGACCTGTTGCGCTTTTAAACAATCGGCACAGATGATATTTTGAAATGAAAAATCTATCGGATAAATCTTCGATTTTTATGTTTTCTGTAATATTATTATTTATGTATGAAATAACCTGAAATATGTGCTTGTTTTGTATATGCTCAACGGAGAATGTACTGATGCCGTTAATTATATACAGTATTTCGATAATTATTGCTGAGGAAATGGGATTATCAATATTATTAAAATTGTCAGAATATTTCTTCAATCTTAATATAGCATCTTTTAAACCTGATGATTTTACAATGCTTGCATTTATTTTGTTACCGGAAATTTTCCCTGATGTCAAAAAAGGAAACTCATATTTTTCGCAGTGATATTTTGTGAAAAATTCAGGATATATTTCTAAAACAATTCTGCAGTATGGAGCGCTGCTGTTATGATAAACTCTATGCATTTCATGCTTTTTTATTATGATGATGTCATCAGGCTCAAGGGCGTATGAGTTTCCTTCTACAACATAGGAGGAGTCACCTTTTGTAAACATATATATTTCATAAAAATCATGATTGTGAAGTATAAAGTTCTTGTTTGAGGGAGAAGAAATTGTTTTAAAATTAGCATTATAAGTCCTTTGTAGCACTATAATCACCACCTATCTTTATGATAGCACATAATAGCAATTTTTGCAATATTTATAGCAATAAAAATAATTACAAATTGCAATTTCATGCTATACTTAATTGTAAGAGAGGTGATTTGATTTGAAAATGACATTCAGGTGGTATGGAAATGATGACCCCGTTACCCTTGAGAAAATACGCCAGATTCCAGGGGTGACAGGAATAGTAAGTGCAGTTTATGATGTACCTGTGGGAGAAGTATGGAGCTATGAAAAAATCATGGAGCTTAAAGACCGGGTAACCAAATCAGGGCTGGAGCTTTCAGTTATTGAAAGTGTACCTGTGCACGAGGATATTAAGCTGGGAAATCCTTCCAGGGATAGGTATATAGAAAATTATTGCACAACGCTCAGAAATCTTGCAAAAGCGGGAATTGATTGCGTTTGCTATAATTTCATGCCTGTTTTTGACTGGACAAGGTCAGACCTTAACTATGAACATGCTGATGGCAGTCACGCCCTTATTTACAAAGAGGAAACCGTCAGGAATATGGACCCGCTTACGGGGGAGCTATCTCTGCCGGGATGGGATTCAAGCTATACCAAAGACGGGCTCAGAGATTTATTGATGGAATATAAAAATATAACGGAAGAGGATTTGTGGAATAACCTGAAATATTTTCTTGACAGAGTTATAAAAACTGCCGAAGAGGTTAAGGTTAAAATGGCAATACATCCCGATGATCCACCATGGAGCATTTTCGGGCTTCCCAGAATAATTACAAGCAAGGAAAATATCAAAAGATTTTTGAAGCTATATGACAGCCCGTATAATGGATTGACCCTTTGCAGCGGTTCTTTGGGTGTTAACCCTGAAAATGATATTGCAGATATGGTTAACGAATTTCATGACAGAATACATTTTGCACATATCAGAAATATAAAGATTACAGGCGAAAGATGCTTTGATGAGGTTGCTCATATGACAGAATGCGGCTCCCTGGACATATTCGGAATTGTAAAGGCATACCACGATAACGGGTTTGACGGATATATCAGGCCGGACCACGGCAGAATGATATGGGGAGAAGAAGGCAGACCCGGTTACGGCCTTTATGACAGGGCGTTGGGCGCAGTATATATTCTAGGCTTGTGGGAGGCAATGGATAAAATATGAAATTACCGTTTGAGATAGATTTAAAGGACAAGGTGGTTGTAGTAACAGGCGCCGGCGGAGTGCTTTGCTCAATGTTTGCAGAGGCACTTGCAAAAACAGGTGCAAAGGTTGCACTTTTAGACCTGAACGAAGAAGCGGCAAAAAGCTATGTGGATAAAATTGTGGCAGAGGGCGGTATTGCAAAAGCATATGCTTGTAATGTGCTGGACAAAGCAAGCATGGAGGAGGCCCACAGTAAAATATTAGCAGACTTTGGTACATGTGATATTTTGATTAACGGTGCAGGGGGGAATAATCCACGGGCAACCACGGATAACGAATATTTCCATGCAGATGATATGGGTAAAATAAAAACCTTCTTTGATTTGGATCAGTCCGGTGTGGAGTTTGTGTTCAACTTAAACTTTTTAGGAACCCTTATTCCAACGCAGGTTTTTGCTGCTGATATGCTTGAAAAAGATGATGCCAGCATTATAAATATTTCAAGCATGAACGCATACACACCTCTTACAAAAATCCCTGCATACTCAGGTGCAAAAGCGGCAATATCCAACTTTACACAGTGGTTAGCCACTCACTTTTCAAAAACAAATATAAGATGCAATGCAATAGCACCGGGATTTTTTGTAACCAAGCAGAACGAAAAAATGCTTTTTAATGATGACGGAACACCAACACCCAGAACAGACAAAATTTTAAATAGTACTCCAATGGGCAGATTCGGCAAAGCAGAAGAGCTTATCGGTGCCTTGCTTTTTCTTGTATGCAAAGACGCTTCAAGCTTTGTAAACGGAGTGGTACTGCCTGTAGATGGGGGATTTTCAGCATATAGCGGTGTATAATAAGGGAAAAGGAATATGCGTATGGGAATAATAAACGAAGATTTTATGCTTTATAATAAAATCGGCAAGCATTTATTTTATGATTTTGCAAAGGATTTGCCGATAATAGACTACCATTGTCATATCAGCCCAAAAATGATTGCCGAAAATCATATGTTTAAAAATGCATATGAGTTGTTTTTGGGGGGAGACCACTATAAATGGCGTCAGATGCGTACAAACGGAATTGATGAAAGATACATAACCGGAGACGCAGATGATTATGAAAAGTGGGAAAAGTTCGCTGAAACCATGCCTTTTCTTATAGGCAATCCTCTTTATCATTGGACACATCTTGAGCTTAAAAGATATTTTGGTATTGACGAGCCATTATGCAAGGAAAATGCAAAAGAAATCTGGGATGCAGTGGGAGAATGCTTGAAAAAAGAAGAATATTCGGCACAGGGGCTTATTAAAATGTCCGGTGTTGAAGTTATATGCACCACTGACAATCCCAATGATAACCTTGAGTATCATAAGGCTTTAAGAGGATTTACTGCGAAGGTTCTGCCCACATTTCGGCCTGACCTTAACAGTATTGACAGTAACATTACAGAAAGAATGGATTATTTTGCAGACTGCGGATGTAAATTGTCAGACCATTCAATTGATGAAATCAATGATGATACTGTGGATAAAATTTTATTTTTAGGTGAGGAATACGCCAAAAGAGGCTGGACAATGCAGCTTCATATTGGAGCTATGAGAAACAACAATTCAAGGATGTTTGAAAAAATAGGCCCCGATACAGGCTTTGATTCCGTAAACGATTTTCAGATAGCCCATTATCTTTCAAAAATTCTTGACGGCCTTGATAAAAAGGAAATGCTGCCCAAAACAATTTTGTATACATTAAATCCAAAAGATAACTATGTTTTGGGAACACTTATCGGCAATTTCCAGGGCGGAGGTATAAAGGGCAAAATTCAGTTTGGTTCCGGCTGGTGGTTTAATGACCAGAGAGACGGCATGGAAAGCCAGATGAGAGCACTTGCAAATCTTGGTATGTTATCAAGATTTGTTGGTATGCTTACAGATAGCCGCAGCTTTGTATCTTATACAAGACACGAGTATTTCAGAAGAATACTTTGCAATCTTCTTGGAGGTTGGGTGGAAAAAGGTGAATATCCCAACGATGAGAAAACTCTTAAAGAGATAGTTGAGGGCATCTGTTATTATAATGCAAAAGAATATTTTGGATTCTATAAATAAAAGGAGCGATAGAAAATTGTTTACAGATTCATCTATGGAATTATTTAATGACAAAAGGAGCGATAGAAAATTGTTTACAGATTCATCTATGGAATTATTTAATGACGGCTGGTATTTTAAAGCGCCTGGGGCATCTGATTTTAAAGGTGTTACATTGCCCCACAGCTGGAATGCCGAAGGCTGGTCATATGAAGATCCGAAGCCCCTTGAGCCTATTGGTATCGGAACTTATGAAAAGCATATTGACGGCAGTACATATAAAAATTGCAAGCTTAAATTTGAAGGCGTATGTGCCTTTGCAGAGGTCTTTATAAACGGAGAAAAGGTTAAGGAAAATATAGGCGCACACAAAGCGTTTTATGTTTTGTTGGACAACCTTAATGAAGGCGATAATGTTATAACCGTCGAAGTAACGGATAAGCCTTCTTTAAAATTATTGTCTCCTGATGAAGATGATGTTTTCACAAAAAGCCCAAGGTATGAGCTGTGGCCCATAGGATATGGTTCTTCCTTAAAGGCCGGCGGAATATGGAGAAATGTATATATTCAAAAGGTTCAGAGTGCGTATATGAATCCCTTTGTTTTAGTATCTGATGACAAAGGCTTCAATGTAACCGGTGACTTATCGGGTGACTATAAAAACTGCAAAATTTCGTACCTGTTATTTGATGATAGCTTCAAAGCCGAAGGAATTATTGACGCTGATTCTAAGGGCTTTTACATCGGTGTGGAAAATCCTGTATTTTCATATCCGCTGAAGCCCCATTTATATACCTTTAAGGCAGACCTTATTGATGAAGCAGGGAATGTAATCCAAACAATGTCACAGGTTGCTTATATGATGAGCTTTACCGTAAGAAACAGTGAGTTCAGAGTAAATGACAAGCCTTATTATTTGCGTGGAGAAAACGGATTTCCTCATTGCAATGTTCCCTACGGAAGGGATTACATTGCAAAGTATATTGATATGATAATTGAGCAGGGCGTTGAAATCAGCAGATTCCATACTGAACCGCCGTCACACGAATGGCTTGATGAGTGTGACAGACGGGGAGTAATGGTAATACTGGAAATGCCCATACACGGTTCTATGTGCTGCTATCCCTTCGGACATAAGGAATATAATAAAAATCAGTTGTCTGAAATACTTTCTGTTGTAAAGGAATACAGAAGACATCCCAGTATTGCTATGTGGTCTATGGGAAATGAGCTTATTGTTTCTTTTGAGCGTGATTTAGGCTTAGGTAAGGAGCTTTTTGATATTCTTGAAAATTGGATATATGAGGTCAGAAAGCTTGACAACCGCCCTGTAATTGCAAATTCAAACGGCGATGCGGCAAACATAACAAACAAAACAGTGGGCGATATTGATGATGTTCACCAATACGGCGGATGGTATGTTGAAAACATCTATGATTTGCGGCATTTCGGTGAATATACAAATCGGAATGATATGCTTTTCCAGCCCTGTATTTCCACGGAAAGTATTGCGGGATATACAAATAACAATGAAGAATTCCTGATAAAATCAGGGGATGTAAGGCAAAGAAAAATTGTTGATATGCGTATTGGTACCATACACGATTTGCAGAAGCAGTCAAGGGAGTATCAGGGATTTCTGTTAAAAGAATATGCCGAGGCAATGTGGAGATTGAGAAAAGAAGGCAGCTCTTTTTCAGGCTACATACCCTTTGGCCAGTACACATGGTTTTTTGACGCCTTTGATAAAGACAAAATCAGACCGAAATATATCTGGAGTGTCTATAAAAAGGTAATGAGCCCCATTCATGTACAGCTTGAGTGCTTCGACAGAAAAATCGAAAGAAACGGATATTTGTGCGGAAAGCTTGGCTTATGGAATGAAAATATACATTTACCGGAAAATCCTGAATTTGATGTACTTATTAAAAATGGCGGTAAAGTTCTGGATAAAAAGCATTACAAGGTTGAATACCATAAATCAGTATTCGAGAATTTGTCCATTGGGCCGCTTAATGATTGCGAAACGGTTGAATTTGAGGTTTATTATAACAACGAAAAAGTAGCATATAACGATATTGACTTCAAAATATACGATCCGGTGAAGGAAGCTTCATTCTATGATGATTGTGTAATTTTTGACCCTGAAAATATGCTTGACATAAATGCAAAGCGTATTGATAATCTTTGCGACATTTTCTCCTTTAGTGAAAAAACACTTTGTGTGGGACCATATTCTTTGGACTACAAAACAAGTAATGCAGCAGATACTGTCCATAAATGGATTGAAGAGGGAGGAAGAGTTATTGTTTTAGAACAAAATCCCGGTTATTATTCTGAAAACATTTTCAACACAGGCCTTTCTTCGTCAAGAGTTTGTCAGCCTCAATGGTCAAGATGGGCTATGAATTTGGTTAAGCATGCAGACCGTGCTGATATTTGTCATAAAAACCACAGAATGTTTGATGGAATTGCCGAAGAGGATATGTCTTGGTGGAACCACGATACATTTTTAGCAGACAGTTACATTTACCGTGATGAAGCCTCAGATGATGATATAGTTTTATCCCATGTTGGAAACGGATTAAGCTCCGGTGAGCTTATGCCCATTAAATATAAGTATACCGATTCGGGCTTCAGTATAACTGCCATTGAAAGAAAAATAGGGAAGGGGAGCATAATTTTCTCCTCGTTGCTTATTGGTACTAAATACAAGTTTGACCCCGTTGCAAAGAGACTTTTGCTCAATTTGTTAAAATAAATAGAAGATTGAGGCAAAAGAAGGGTGTAGCAAAACGATTTAAAAAAATCATTTTGCTACACCCTCTTTTTGAACTTAGTTTCCGCATTCAATGCTTATTTCGTTAAAAATCTTAAGTATATCGTCAGTTGTTTGATTTTGTTTTTCTTGTCCGAAAACATCAAGAACGGCAGTTCCGTCATGCATCATCAGCATTCTTGAACCGTAGTCAACGGCATAACGCAAATTATGGGTTACCATCAGTGTTGTGATTTTGCTTTCTTCAACAACACGGCGTGTAAGCTCCATAAC
>JAXJXW010000010.1:0-9236 GCA_036307325.1 Clostridia bacterium | reverse complement strand
TGCTTCAGTAACTGAACCGCACATACCTGCGTTTACATCATCACGGAACTTTTTGAGCTGACCTGCAGTTCCGATAAGATAGGGATCTGCCTCTGTACCTGCGCCCGGATAAGCGTTGGGGTCGGGAGCTTTTTCAACGACAGCAGTGTATTCTGTGTTCACTGTGGGAGTGTGTTTAGCTACAACAGGGTCTACTGAAGGAGCTTCACCTTCCCAGATTTTTTCTCCGTTTGCACTGATTGAAACTACCTGATAACCCTCAGCAGGTGTTGCAGTAACTGTAACCTCTGTACCTTCTGTTACATGGTCTACAGCAGTACCGCCAACAGTAGCAGTAAGAGTACCGTTTGAAGGAGCTGTAGCTGTTATAGTATATTCCTCAGGAATATAAGTGTTATTTTCCCACCAAAGTCTGGGGAAGCCGTTTGCACCTGTCGCATCTACAACAAAGCGATCTACAGCAACTCCTTCAAAGTTTGTTGACTGATCGAAGGTAACGCCTGTCATAGCCTTTAAGTCAGCCTCTGACATGGGGGCAACCTTATGGTTCTTTGCCCATGGGAAGGTTTCGACATTGTAGAAATTGCCTGTAGCCCAGCCTGAATATGAGGACAAATCTACTGAAGAATATACATTTGTTGCATCAGGACCACAGTAGCTGATGTTTGTTATCTTCTTATTGTTTTTTTCTATATCGGAAGCAACATTAAATGTAATATCAGCTGAATAGCAGTTCTTTACATAGCCATAATCCGTGGAGGTGCTCATATAAGCAGCAAAGGGAGCAACAACAGATTCTGCTGAAGTATTGAAAGTTGTGTTCATTCCCGTTACATAGCAGCCGTTAATTTCATTCATTGTACCCTGAGCTGCAATGCCGCCGAACTTTACCCCGTTGCTACCGTTATTCAGGGTTGCAGTTACATTCTTTACATAACAGTCCTGAACAATTGCGTGAGCTGAAGGTCTTGCAACGATTACACCGGCAAGGATCCTTTTGCTATTTGCAGTTGTTGTAACGGTAACATTTTCCACACCAAGGTTTTTAACTATACCGCGGGGCTTGGTGTCTTTATGATAAAGGTCATCAACTGTTGCAAATAAGCCGTATATATCATCAGTATTATTTTCGTAGTGATTATACTGCGAGCCGTAGGACGGATTAGTACCGATTCTTACGCCTGATACAGCGGTGCTAAGATTTAAGTTAGTGATTTTGTGGCCCTTACCATCAAAGGAGCCTCTGAAAGTATTAGCACCTATACCGATAGGTGTCCAGGATTCATTTTGAAGATCAATATCAGCACCAAGCTCCACATAAACATACTTTGGGCTTGATATTGAATTATCGGTGTTAAGCGTTCCGCACATACCTGCGTTTACCTGGTCACGGAAGTACTTAAGCTGACCCGCTGTTTCAATAACATAGGGGTCTGATGAAGTACCCGTACCACTTGCAAAATCTGTAGCCGTTTCAATCGTTGCTGTTGTTGAAGCAAAACCGGTTGTAACGAAGGAGCATGCAAGCATTGTAGCTATCAGCACGAAGCTAATAAGCTTTTTTACATTCATTAGAAATTCCTCCTTGTATTTTAAATAAAATTTATATTACAGCATAAAGCCGCAACTTACAAATCAAAAAGGATAAGTGCCTTGGGCGTACCGCTTTGCGTTACCATGAATGCCTTTGTGCAGTTATCACCGTCATTCACATATTCACGCACCTTTTCCAAATCGGCATTTACGAGAACATGGTTTTCATCATCATACACATACACGCCGCTTGCAGGGCATAAATATTTATATCTTTCACCGCTGTCTGCAATTTTACTCATAGGTGATATGCAAAGCATGCCGCTCTTATAGGAGTGAATGCCGCCGTAAACCATTTCCCAACCGCTGTTTTTAGTGTGGGTTGTTGATGAGTTTGTGAAGAGAATTTCACCGGGAGCAGCTGGCGCCTCATAGTAAGACATAAGTGAGGGAGTTGTTCCATTCCAGCGATATGTATAGGGGTCATTCATAAATGACTTAGCTTCTGCATCAAACAAAGGCTCAATATATGTTATCTTATTGTTAAACATTGTATAACGAACAATCATGCCCTTGCGGATATTTCTGAGCATTGCACAGTCTGTATCAAACAGATATGCAGTGGGAGCAACGCTGCCCACTCTTGAAAGATACACTGCCTTCTTTTCGTCACCGTTTGCGTCATTCTCACCACGGATATTGTTTACAACGGCATAGCGGAAGGACTCTGTGCTCCAGAAGCCAAGCTTGCCAAGGTTTGTTTTTGCACCTGTCATACGGTTTATCCAAACATTATCGGAGCTTTCTTCAAACATTGCAGCATAGTCAATTGTATAAACATCGCCCTTCATGGCACCCTCTTCACGGCTATATGCCCTTACCTCATAACGGGTACCGGCATTGAAGAAGTTTGGTGTGAAAATAACATAGTCTTCATCTTCTGCCGAGGGGTTAACGGGAATGCCCATCAAAATTGCATTTGAATCCATTCTCAGGCGGCGGCCGAAGGTGTTTGAATCATAATACAAGCCCACGGTGTTGCTGCCTAAGTTATATACGCCTGAAAGAGATTCATCACAGAGATTTCCGTTTTCATCAAACACAGGAAGCACTTCTCTGAGCTGGTCTTCAGGGTTACCCACATCAGGAGTTAAGGTATCAATAGCTGAAATTTTGCCTGAAGCGTTAAGTGAGAGATATGTCATCTGAGGTTCAAAGCCCTCACCTGCGCCGAGAAGTCTGATAATTTTATTCTTCTCTTCAAGCTTTACGCTCTCTGAATCAATGGTAAACTTCTTTGCTGCTTCATATACTGAAACCTTGCCGTTTTGGTTAAACACCTTCATCTCAAACTTGGTTTCAAGACCTGTTCCAAGCTCTATATCCATCATATATGCATAAAAGCCTGTTTCAAAAAGGTCCTCAAAGTATGCCACTTCTCCAAAGGTGTTAAAATAGAACCATACAAGCCCGTCTCCGGGAACATCATCAACATATTCATTTGCGAAGCGGCTTGTTATGTTATACTCTGTCTGAATTACATCATGAGTTGTTGCAGAATCAAAGGTGGCTATTGAAATAACCTCATCAACCTTTGACACGCCCTTAATCTCACCGTAAAGCTTTTTATCGGAAATTCTTATTTCAAGAATTGTTCCGTCAAAGCTTCTCGCACAGGATATGAGCTGACCCTTCTTGACATCTGCAAGGGTGCCAACGCTTCCGTTTGCTTTTACAACTCTTACCTTTTTGTCTTTATTTTTAAGGTCCATTGTAAAGCCACGGTCAAGGTCATCCTTATCCTTTATAATAAGCTCTTCATCATCATAATACACATAGCTTGCGAAAATGTCTGTGTAATCCTTGATGATGGCTGCTTCAATCACGCCGTTTCTGTCAGCATCGCAAAGGGTTACGCTGCCGCCTTCAACCTCAAAAAGTGATTCACTGTACTCACCTGTGCTAAGGTTTCTGCCGTTATATATAATAATCGCAGTGTCGGAAATTGTTTTCTTAAGGCTCTTTCCGTTTTTATTATACCTAAGCTCAAAGTTTGAATAGCTGAGAATGTCACTTCCTGAAACCTCAATAAAGTCATCATTCTTTGAGGGGTCTTTAAATATTGCTTCTACTGTGGGGTACTCAGAGCCCTCATCTGAATAGAAGATATATGTGTTATAGCCAAGCATTTCGCAAGGCTCTGTATCTTTTATGAGATACTTTTTACCGCCTGCTGCAATATAATTTTCTTCCACAACGCCTGTGCCTGAAACATATGCATAGGGTGTTGCGGTAACAACTGCTTTTGCAAGCTTTATATCACGGTGATGCTCCGGAAGTGTGGGAGCATTTTCTGAACGGGTAAAGGTCATCTCATAATTATCACCAACCTTGGAGATTGCTTCCACATCTGCCATGGGAACCTCAAAAAGGTTCATAAGAAGCTGAGACGCCATAGCGTAGGTAAGTTTGCTTGCCTTTCCCGTTACACCGGAGGTAAGTTCAAGCTTTTTTGCAATGGTGATATAGCTCATATGCTCCAGCATATCGCCATAGCCAAGCATACGGATAATTACCGTAAGTGCCTGCTGAAGTGTTGCATTTTCATCAGGGGAAAAGGTTGTTTCACTTGTTCCACTGAGATAGCCTGAGTTGTAGAAGTGACAAATCATGTCACCTACAGCTGAGCCTGAACCCACATCTGAGAAGGGGTTTTGCGTATTTGTAGGCTTGATTGCAAGGAAAGAGCCAAGCATTGTAATAAACTGCGCCCTTGTCATTGCATAATCTGCTCCCGGTGCATCTGCATAGCTAACACCGAAGGTGGTGAGAACACTTTTATTAAAAGTATAGTCACTGCTGCTGTTGGCAGAACCAACAATCGTCAACGAACCAACAAGGAGGGACAATGCAAGCAGCAACGCAAGTATTTTTTTCGTTCTTTGTACTAACATTTATCGTTCCTCCATGTGATTTACTACATAATATATAGCCTGTGCCGCCTCTGCCCTTGTAACATTGTTTTCAGGGCCGAAGCTGCCGTCTTCATAACCTTTGAGAAGGTTTGCACTCATAAGTGCAGTAACGGCACCGCGGGCATATTCGGGAATGGAATCCAAATCCACAGGCTTTACGGAATCGCTTGAGGCCATGGGGCTTCCCAGATATGCAAGGGTATTATAAATCATAACCGCCATATCCCGGCGTTTGATTGACAAACCAACGCCGAAGGTTTCGCCCATACCGCTTATAATATTTTTAGAAGCGAGTGCGCTTACCGCAGGAGCATACCATGCACCCTCTGCCACATCGGTAAAGGAAGCGGAGCTTGCGGCAGATACCTTCGTAAGCTTGTAAATCATCTGTGCAAATTCTTCACGGGTTACCTTGCTTGAAGGATCAAACTTGCCTTCGCCCTTACCGCTTACAATTCCTTCAGCATAAAGCTTGCCAACTGCCTGTGCATACCAAGCATTTGAAGGAACATCGCCGAAGATTACAGATGTGTTCACACCCTCAGCAGGCTTTGAAATTGTTGTGCCGCCGAAGGGGTCTTTAGCGGGGGTTTTGTCACCGCTTGGACCGTTGCCGCCGGGGCCGCCGCCGGAGCCGCCGTCATCAAGAACAGCGTCAGAAGCTACTTTAATAGCTTTTGTTACTGCGGTTTTCAGTGCTGCAGTGGTTGTAATTGCAGTGGCTTTGTTTGCATCCCAAAGCGCTTTAAGGGCAATTTCCTTACGAGCGTCGGGAGTGAGAGCGTTATACTGTGCAATCTCACCGTCTGCCGCAGTTGAAAGACCGTAGATATTTGTATCATCCGAAGAAGCTCTTGCTACGGAAGCTACGAAAAGCTTAGCATAGTCCTTATAATACTTTTCTGTTACGAAGAAGGTTTCTACGGTAATATCCATAAGAGTTTCAACAAGCTCTTCTGCGTTTGCTACGCCCTTTGCCTTAAGAGAGGCAACCTTTTGTGAGAGAGCTGCATCATCAAGCTTATCATACCCGCAGGCAACCCACAAGGAATATACCTTGCCAAGGTTTGACTGCTGATTTTCATCAGCAACAATAGTTTTAACCGCTTCTGTTTTAAGTTCATTTATACATCCTACAAGGAGAGATGTTGTGAATATGCTCTGAAATTCACTTACATTTGCAATGCCGCCTTCTGCTCTCATTGCCTCTACAACGGCATCTGTTACAACGGTTTTATCACTGAGAGTTTCAAAAATCGCTGTGTCTACACAAAGAAGCCCTGCACGATTCACGATAAATGCTTCCACAACGGCAGGGTCTACATCGCCTTCACTGCCAATGACTGATTCAAGAAGCTCTATCGCCTTATTTTCATACAAAAACTTCTTTTCAGCTGTGCCATAGGGTGTGTTTATCACTGCGAGAAGCTCACACTCCTGCGCAATACCCAATGCAAGCTCGAAGGTGCCTGTTGCGGTTAAGTCACCATTTCCGTCACCTTCTACATCAAGCTGATCCTTATGTACCTCTACCGTAAACTCACCGTCTGCATCTTTTTCATAGATAACAAGCGATGTGCTTACCGGTGACCACGGATCCAAGTCCTGCTCCTCAAATTCAGGAACATTGAATTCTACCTTGATGACAACTTCGCCTGCTTCTATAACATTACTTATCTGAGTAATTGCTACATCAGACGCCGCAGCATCAGCGTAGGTTACGGGACTTATACAGACAAGCATCATAAAAGCAAGCACGATGCTCAATGTTTTTTTCAAGTTCATCTGCAAATCCCCCTCACTTTACTTTTCACTTACAAACTCCTCCTCTAATCAATTTGTTGCACATAATTTCCGCCATGAGAATTATATGTGTTATTTATTTCCACACTCAGGCTCTGCCCCTTATACTGCGATAAATCACAGCCGAAGTTATATTCACCGCTAAGGGTTGCAGTAGTCTGGTCAATGTAGACAAGGTTTCCTCTGGAATCATACATCTGCAGTGTAACCTCAATGGGGTTCCAAGGGTCAGCCTGCACAGAGGTTGTATTTGCATCAAAAGAGCTAAAGTCAATCTTACCGTTTATAGTAAGGTAACCGTTAACGCTTTCAGACACAATTTCGTCAATACGGTCATCTGAATTATCAACCGTGATGTTTTGGCACAAGGGTCTGAGCGATGTAAAGTTTTCAAACCAGAAAAGCTTAACCACGCCGTCTGCGCCCATGAAGTTGTAGAAATTCAAAAGCTTGATTTCCACGCCTGCGGAAGTATCAATATCGGCAATCTTAACATCTACCATCACTTCATCTTTAAAAAGTGCCGCAACAAGCTTTGTGCCTGTATAATCAGCATCAGGATGGAGATACACATTGTTGCCCAAAACGGTAATGGGCTCAAGGGTTTCAATTTCACGGAAGGTAAGAGTGCCGTCTGAAGCAACAGAAGCAACATCAGACATGGCAAACTCAACCACAGGCCTTACGCCAACAAAGGTTGCATCCACAAAAGTGCCTTCATCACACAAGGTGCCGTCTCTATTAACGAATGACGCCATTTTTGAAGAAGCGTCAGAAGAAAGCCACCATATGTCATTATTTATCTTATACTTTGTGGTCGTTGTTGCTCCGGTTGTATAATCAGAGACTGTCGTATATTGAAATTCCTTCAAGGCATAAGCAAAATTGCCGCTTTTTGTTTCCATAAATTCAGTAACTGCGGCAGTTTTGGGGAAAACCAAGTTATTAAACTCGTCCTTCGTTACAACCCTTACATCCGTAATGAAGCTGCGCTCACGAGCGCTGAATGCAGATGCTTTAAACTCACCCTTCAGAAAGGCACTCATTGAGCTATCCTTCCAGGCTACACTTTCATAATCGGAATTGTATGCACCCGCCTCAATTATCTTATCGGATACTGCCGTAACTTTATCGCCTACCACGGAAATTACTCTAAAACTAATGGGCTCTAACTTATATGCACGCTCTTCCTCGCAAACTATCATTGAATCTTCAAGATCCAAATAGCTGTCGGCGGGCTTTCCCATGTAGTAATATTTTGCTGTCCTGTAGTCAACGCCTTCTGTCAACCCTGAAACGGATTCAAGCCGCGTCTGAGGGTAACTTCCCATAAGAATTGTATCGCCTGCCTTGATATACACATTTGCACAGGCAATAACGGGCAATTCGATTATAAAAATGAACAATATTAGTGCTATTTTTGTCCTTCTTTTTATACGAATCACCTTCTTTGTAGATAAATTATAACATACGGGGATATAAATGTCATGTCCAATTTTTGTAATCATTTCACTTTTAAGTGCCGATTTTTCCAGCATTTTACAAAGGAGGTACATGATGTAGCCACTCTGAGGTGTGCCTGCGGCACATAATGTGTTTCTTTTGAACATGAAGTGTTTGCATTTGGCAAATATGAAGTTAAGCGTTCCTTGCGGAACGCTTAACTCTTAGTTCAAATCGGAATCGTCAGGCTAACTCTTAGTCTATTTTCATAATCATTTCGAGGATTCTCTTGACGCACACCTCTATTTCGGCTCTTGTTATACTGCCGTTTTTCAGGGCTTTTATAACCTTTTCGTGCTGGCCTATGGGCATCTTTATGTCATTACCTGCTTTAAGCTCAAGATACTGCTCCTCTGCCTGATTCCACCAGTCGGTTGTGAGCATGCCTTCAAAGCCCCATTCGCCTCTTAAAATATTGGTTATTGTTCCAACATTTTCAGACGCTCTGACGCCGTTTATTACATTATACGCCGTCATTATTGTCCAGGGCTGTGATTCCTTAACGCAGATTTCAAAGCCCTTCATATATATCTCACGAAGCGCTCTCTCCGACAGGATAGAGTCAGAATAGCCACGGTTTACTTCCTTATTATTACAACAGAAATGCTTTGCAGATGCGGCTATGTGCTGAGACTGTATTCCGTTTACCTCTGCCGCTGCCATTTTACCTGCAATAAGCGGGTCCTCAGAAAAATACTCAAAGTTTCTGCCGCAAAGGGGACTTCTGTGTATATTGAGAGCAGGAGTAAGCCATATGCCGATATTATTCTCCTTTACCTCTCTTGCACCTGCCACACCTACTTCATATGCCAATTCCGGATTCCATGTGCAACCAATTAAGGTTGCTGCCGGGAAGGAGGTGGTTGTTACACATCTGTCAGGTCTGATATGCAAGCCCGCAGGGCCGTCAGCAGACACTACATTGGGAATGCCAAATTCCTCAAGACCGCCCATGCCACCTGTATTGGTGATACCTGTGTTGGGTTTGCCGTATGTAATGCTCACAAGCTGTTCATCACTAAGCTGAGCCACAAATTCATCAAGGGTTACCTTGCCGTTTACCACATCTATAAGCTCTGCCTTTTCTTCAGGCGCCTTTGCAGTGTTTACGGGTACAGTATGCTCAAGCACATCACTTTCCATTGGGGGAAGAGCTTCAAAGCTGCCGTCTGCAAGCATACGCTTCTCCAATTTTTTCGGAACACACTGCCTTGTAAGCTGAAGCACCACAGTGTCCTCTTCAACCACATATTCATATTCGGCTTTAACGGTGTTTCTTACAGAGTTACCCACAAAGAATTGATAGCTGCCCTTTTCAAGAACATATGACGAGCGTGCAACCTTACCCAAATCGTCATAGCTTGCCATGGAGGCACCATCAAATTCCATGTAAACGGTTCTTGCTTCACCGGGGTCAAGCTC
>JAXJXW010000009.1:0-3978 GCA_036307325.1 Clostridia bacterium | reverse complement strand
CCTGTCAAGCGGTAAAAGCCAATAGTTATTATTGACAGATTATATTAAGCTTATACCTGTAATTTTCGCCTTGTCGAGTGTTGTCAGATATTGCTTACACAACTTTTTCCGCAGACCCCCCCTACAAGCGATCTGCTCTGTTTTTCTGAAGCCCCATGTTTTTTATTCCAGTTCAAAGGCCCCTGTATAAAGCTGATAGTATGTGCCTTTCTGGGCAATAAGGTCTTCGTGGTTACCCTTTTCGATTATCCTGCCGTGGTCAAGTACCAATATAACATCTGAATTTTTTACGGTTGAAAGGCGGTGTGCTATAACAAACACCGTTCTGCCCTCCATAAGCTTATCCATACCACGCTGAACAATCGCTTCCGTTCTGGTATCAATAGATGAGGTTGCCTCATCAAGAATCATAACGGGCGGGTCTGCAACGGCAGCACGGGCTATTGCAATAAGCTGTCTTTGTCCTTGTGATAAATTGGAGCCGTTGTTGGTAAGCAGTGTATCATATCCACCGGGAAGTCTGCTGATGAAATCATCTGCACCTGCCATTCTGGCGGCTTCTATGCA
Source organism: Clostridia bacterium (assembly GCA_036307325.1). Classification (GTDB taxonomy): domain Bacteria; phylum Bacillota; class Clostridia; order UMGS1883; family UMGS1883; genus UMGS1883. The sequence goes on along the minus strand of JAXJXW010000009.1, from coordinate 3,411 downwards.
TTCTTCATCTGTTGCATCAAGCTTTCCGTAACGGATATTTTCCATAACCGTGCCTGTGAAAAGATTTGTCTCCTGAAGAACAATGCCCAGGGAACGGCGAAGGTCACTTTTCTTAATTTTGTTGATGTTTATGCCGTCATAACGGATTTTTCCGTCGGCAATATCATAATATCTGTTTATAAGGTTTGTAATTGTGGTTTTGCCTGCGCCTGTTGCACCCACAAATGCAACCTTTTGACCGGGCTTGGCATATACAGACACATCGTGAAGCACGATTTTATTTTCGTCATATCCAAAGGTTACATTATTCATTCTTACATCACCGCAAAGAGGTGTATATGTTACGGTGCCGTCACTGTGAGGATGCTTCCATGCCCAATGCCCTGTGTGCTTTTGGGCTTCTTTTATAGAGGAATCATCAGATATTTCAGCATTGACAAGGGTTACATATCCTTCATCAGTCTCAGGATTTTTGTCCATAAGTGCAAAAACTCTCTCTGCACCGGCAAGACCCATTACTATTGAGTTTATCTGCTGGGAAAGCTGATTTACATTGCCTGTGAACTGCTTTGTCATATTAAGGAACGGAACAACAATGCTTACGGAAAAGGGAAGTCCCGAAATGCTCAGGTTAGGCACCTTTGATACAACAAATGCAGAGCCTGCAACGGCAATTATAACATACAGTATATTTCCGATATTTTGTATAATGGGGCCGAGAATATTGGCGTAAGCGTGGGCTTTGAAGCTTTCGTTGCAAAATGCATTGTTTATCTTGTCAAAGTCCTCCTTGCATTCATCTTCATGGCAGAACACCTTAATAACCTTCTGCCCGTTCATCATTTCCTGAATAAAGCCCTCTGTTTCTCCAAGGGCGTTTTGCTGGCGAATGAAATATTTTGCGCTTCCACCGCCAACATTTTTTGAAACAAATATCATCAAAACAACGCCTATAAGGAGTATTGCGGTCATCCAGACGCTGTAATAAACCATTATGAAAAATACCGATATTACTATTGCACCTGCACGGATAAGTGAGGGGAGAGACTGGGAAATGAGCTGCCTGATTGCGTCAATATCATTTGTGTAATAGCTCATAATATCGCCGTGCTTATTGGTATCAAAAAACTTCAGGGGCAAATTCTGCATTCCGTCAAACATTTTGCAACGGAGCTTGTTTAAGAAGCCCTGGGTCATTATAGCCGTAAGCTGTGAATAGAGAACCGCAGCGATAAGCGATATAATGTAAAGCACAACAAGGAAAAACACTTTCGGCAGAATTTCCTTTGAAGCACCGTTCCAATCACCTGTGTGGAACCAATTGTCTATTACTGCCATCACCTTCTGTATCACAATATCGGGAATGGCGGCAGAAGCGGCAGCAAAAAGAATACAAAAAATTGTTACAGGAAGAAGCAGTGGATAAAACTCAAAAAGTGTTTTGACAACTCTTTTTAAAACATGCTTGTTGAACTTTTTTTTCGGTGGTTTATTCATTGCCGTCACCTCCGTTTGTCTGCTGATTGTATACTTCCTTATATATGTCAGAGGATTTCATCAATTCATCATGGGTGCCGCAGGCTGAAATTCCGCCGTTATCCATTACAATTATCATATCAGCGTCAATAACGGAGCTTACACGCTGAGCTATAATAATCTTTGTTGTTTCCGGAATAAATGCTTTAAAGCCTTCACGGATAAGGGCGTCAGTCTTTGTATCAACGGCACTTGTGGAGTCATCAAGAATAAGGATTTTCGGCTTTTTGAGAAGAGCACGGGCAATACAGAGACGCTGCTTCTGCCCCCCTGATACATTTGTGCCGCCCTGCTCAATATGTGTATCATATCCTTCAGGGAAGGATTCCACAAAGGAATCTGCCTGGGCAAGTCTGCATGCATCTTTTATTTCTTCATCGGTTGCATCCTTATTTCCCCAGCGCAAATTGTCCTTAATGGTTCCCGAAAAGAGAAGATTTTTTTGCAGAACCATGGCAACGGAGCTTCTGAGTGTAGCTATGTCATAGTTTTTAACATCAACGCCGCCCACACATACGCTTCCCGTTGTGGCGTCATAAAGTCTTGGAATAAGCTGAACAAGCGAGGTTTTGCTTGAGCCTGTTGTACCGATTATTCCCACCGTCATTCCCGAACTTATGTGAAGGTCAATATCCGAAAGGGCATATCTCTTTGCCTTTTCCGAATACTTAAAGCTTACATTGTTAAAATCTATTGAACCATCCTTAACATTTGTTACGGGGTTTTTCGGCTCCTCCAGAAGAGGCTCTTCGGAAAGAACCTCTGAAATACGCTTTGCCGATTCCGCCGACATAGTAATCATTACATATATCATGCTGAGCATCATAAGTGACATAAGCACCTGCATGCCGTAGGTAAGCATTGCGGAAATCTGCCCCACATCAATAGTTTGCCCCATGGTTTTTATGGTAATCATTGAACCTATCCAAAGTACAAATACCATGTTTATGTTCATGCATATTTGCATTAAGGGCATATTAAGGGCAACAATCCGTTCGGCACGGGTGAAGTCCTTGCAAATATCCTCAGCGGCGGCGGAAAACTTCTTCTTTTCGTAATCTTCGTGGGAGAAGCCCTTGACAACACGCATTGCACGGACATTTTCTTCAATGGATTCGTTTAAACGGTCATACTTTTTAAACACGCTTCTGAATGCGGGCATTGCCTTGCGGCTCACAGCGTAAAGACCAAATCCCAATATGGGGATTACAATAACAAATGCCGAGGCCAGAGGTCCGCCCATAACAAATGCCATTATTATTGAAAACATAAGCATAAGGGGGCTTCTTACCGCCGTTCTGATAATCATCATGTAAGACATTTGCACATTGTTTACATCGGTTGTCATTCTGGTAACAAGTGATGATGATGAGAATTTATCAATATTTTCAAATGCAAAATTCTGAATTTGGCCGAAAATATCACTTCTCAGATTCTTAGCAAAGCCTGTAGCCGCCTTTGAACTTGTAAAGCCTGCGGCACCGCCGAAAAACAGGGAAAGAAGTGCCATTGCAACTAAAATTCCGCCTGTTTTCAGTATTTCGCCCGTAGAAACATTTCTTCTGATACTGTTAACAAGGTCAGCAGTGATGAAAGGAATCAGTGTTTCAATTACGGCTTCACACACTATGAATACCAGCGTAAAAATGGTAGAGCGTTTATACTCTCTTACGCTGGACATTAACTGCTTTATCATTTTCATGCTCCTTTCTTCAGTAGCCTGACAGTGCCAATTTGAACCCGCCTTAAATGGCGAAATTCAGGTATCTTTTGGCTTGTCGTCTTTGAAAGGCGCCAGCCTTTCTGCATCCTCCGCACCAAAATATCCTCAAAATTTCATCCGTTTAAGGTCTGGGAATTTTGAAAGAGTAAATT
>JAXJXW010000008.1:0-15772 GCA_036307325.1 Clostridia bacterium | reverse complement strand
GCACTGCCGCAAGGCCGCCTCTGTCATCAATAGAGCGTGCGGCAACATAATCACCGCAAAGCTTTGTGTAGCTTGTGTTTATGGTAACTATATCTCCCACCTTTACCTTTTCTTCAGCCTGAGCCTTAGAAAGTCCAATATCAACACATAAATCATCTATATCCGAAGCCTTGCTTCTGTCTGTAACAAGGTGCGGAGGCATTGCGCCGATTACACCGAAAAGCTTCTGTTCTGCGTGAACAGTAACCTCCGTGCCGGGAAGCACCTTCGGGTCAAATCCGCCTATTGTCACAAATTTCAGAAAACCGCCCTCGGTTATTTCACTTACCATAAGTCCCAATTCGTCCATATGCGCCTCAATCATTACAGAGGGCGCACTACTGTCAGTACCCTTTTTTAGGCCAATTACACTGCCAAGAGAATCGGTGCTTACACTGTCGCAGTATTTTCCAAACAAATTTTTGATTTCGCTTCGTACTTCATGTTCATTTCCGCTGACTCCCAAGGCAGCGTCAAGTATTTTCAAAAATTCCTTAGCTTCCATTTTTTCACCCTACAGACTGTTTACTATTTTCTTAAAAAGATTTCCTCTCTCTTCAAAGTTGTTGAACATATCAAAGCTTGTGCTTGCATTTGAAAGCAAAACCACATCTCCGCTTACTGCGGCTTTCCTTGCACATGATACTGCCTCTTCGTAATTTGTGCAGAATTCAACCTCAATATCCCTGCCGATACCCGTTTTCTCGACATAATCATCAAGTGATTTTTTTATCAGAGGCGCCGTTTTACCGATTAGAACAATGTGCTTTGTTTTTGTTGCAAGGTACTCGCCCAAATCGTCATATTTAATGCCCTTATCCTTGCCCCCTGCAATAAGAATTACCTTATCAAAAACCTTAAGCGTATTTATTGTTCTGTTGGGGCTTGAATCAATTGAACTGTTGTAATAGGAAACTCCGTCAAGCTCCCGCACAAATTCAATTCTGTGTTCAACGCCGCCAAAGGTTTTTGCAACGGTTAAGCAAGCCTCCTTTTTTGCTAAGGGGTATGTTGCGGCTATTGCCGCCATGTAGTTTTGAACATTATGCTCACCGGGGATTTTTATATCCTTTGTGTCCATTATCTTTTCACCAAAAGCAAAAATTTCTCCGCCTGTGGTATAAACACTGCAGTTTTTATCATATCCAAAGGTTCTCACAGTGCCTTTTGCACTTTTTGCACATTCGTAGGATTTTTCATTTTCCTTGTTAACAACAAGTATTCCGTCTTTATCCTGGTGAATATAGATGTTTCTCTTTGCGTCAATATATTCTTCATATGATTTGTGCATGTCAAGATGATTTGGAGAAATATTTGTTACAACAGATACATCTGCACTTTTTTTCATTGTGTGAAGCTGAAAGCTTGAAAGCTCAAGCACAACAATGTCTTTTTCATCTATATTATCACTTTCAGAGAGAAGGGGCTTTCCTATATTCCCCCCCAGGTGGCATTTGTATCCGCTTTCTGTAAGGATTTTACTGATAAGGGTTGTGGTGGTTGTCTTTCCGTCACTGCCGGTAACGGCAATTATTTTTGCAGGGCATACATCGAAAAACACCTCCATTTCGCTTGTTACCGTGCTCCCGTTTTCTCTTGCACGCACAAGCTCAGGCGCATCAAATCTCATTCCCGGAGTTTTAAAAATAATATCCCCCGAAAGATTTTTAAGATATTCGTCACCCAATGAGAGCTTAACGCCCTTGTTTTTTAAATTTAAGGCTGTTTCACCCAGATCCTCCTCACTTTTTCTGTCACAGGCGGTAACATTTGCGCCGTTTTCGCAAAGTAGATTTATTAGTGGAAGATTGCTTATGCCTATGCCTACAACCGTAATATTTTTACCTTTTACGCTTTTTTTAAACTGTTCAAACTTGTGGTTTTTCAAGGTATTTGCTCCTATCTTATAAAATTAGTCTTAATTTTATCTTCCCCTGCAGGTGGATTTATTCCGGCATCCTTCCCCGCCTTCATGCACTTAAGCACCCAAGCCATATTTTTGCCGATTGTTCGCATTACCTGCATGCCCTCTTCATCCTGAACAACCTGCTCTGGTGTCTGCCCATGCACCATGGGCCAGTATTGCCCGCTTACTATAATCATCTGGTTGAATTCGGGATATTTGAGTAGCTGGTCTATGGTAGCCGTTGACCCGCCTCTTCTGCAGGAAGCAACCACGGCACAGGCCTTAAGCTTCATTTTTGCACTGCCTGAATAAAAAAGCCTGTCTAGAAATGATGTCATTGCTCCTGATGCAGCGGCGTAATGCACAGGAGAGCCAAAAACAAAGCCATCGGCGTCATCAAGAAGTGCCAATGCCTCATTTACGCAGTCATCTGTAACGCACTTTTTGTTTTTGGCGCAATATCCGCAGCCCATGCAGCCCTTTGTGGCTTTTCCCGCATGGAAAATAACCGCTTCAACGCCTTCTTCTTCAAGCACCTTTTTTATTTCACAAAGTGCCGTATATGTACACCCTTTTTCCTTTGGGCTTCCGTTAAAAAGTATAACCTTCATTTTCTTCAATCCTTTCAATTACAATTTCCGCAGGGAGTGTAGCCCGCCTTTTCGGCATCTTCACGGGAGTTAAATACAATTCTGTTTTTCTCTCCCGGCAAACTTCTGCAATACTGTGTATGATATTTTTTGGATTTATTATTTCCTATGTAAACAGAATTTACAAACAGATTTTCACCTGCTCTATATGGAGTTTTGTTTTCATCATAAAAGGCTTCTCCGTCACAGTATATGACAATGCTTCCCAATTCATCACAACGCAAAATATTTGCGCCGCTTTTCTTCAGCCTGTCAATGGCTTCCTCGTGGGGATGGCCATATGAATTTCCCTGCTCTGATTGAATAACGCAAACAGCCGGACTTACCTTTGCTAAAAACATTTCCGTAGAGGCGTTCCTGCTTCCGTGGTGGGAAACCTTAAGTAAATCTGCCTTTAAATCACAGCCCGACTCAATCAGGCTTCTTTCCACATCCTTTTCAGCGTCACCCGTAATTAAAATTCGGCAATTTTTATATTCAGCCATTACCACAAGAGAATTATCATTCATATTCTCATAATCTTTATCAGGGGATAAAAAAGTAAAGCATATATCCTGTGCGGTGTACTTCATATGAAGCTTTGGAATTTGTGCATTTGTATCTGTTATTTCAAGAGCGTCAAGAAGCTTTTCAAAGGAATATGATGTTGAAACATCACCATTCATAAAAACGGTTTTTATTTTATTGTTCCTTATAACTGTTGCGGCACCACCTATATGGTCATCATGTGGGTGGGTACAGATAAAGTAATCCAGCTCATCAATGTCTAAGCTATTTAAGTACGCATTTATTTTTGTACCGCTTTCGCTTGTGCCCGAATCTATGAGAACAGATGCATTTTCACTTTTAAGCAGAACGCAGTCACCCTGCCCCACATCTATAAAATGTACCTGAAGACCGCACCCGTCAAGCTCTTTTATGGATAAATCAGGCTGATGTGGCGGTTCAACATTGGGAACACAGCCCGTAAACAAAAGGAGAAGGGATAGAATTATTAAAGCAACGGATTTTTTCATATATAGCCTCCAATCCCCTAGCCTGACGGTACCAATTTGAACCCGCCTTAAATGGATGAAGAATTTTGTCGGAAATTTACCTTTCAAAATCTGTGTTCAAATTGGAATCGTCAGGCTAAAAAGGCGTTGTAAAAAAATTTTTTACAACGCCTTTGAAAAACTTATTCTGCGAAATTTGTTTTAACCAGCTCTGCCAGTTCATCCACCGCAATCTGTTCATCCGCACCATCAGCCATTATTGTAATGCTGGTACCACGGGTGACTCCGAGAGATAGCACGCCCAACAAGCTTTTTGCATTTACTTTGCGGTCATCCTTGGAAATCCAGATACCTGAAGTAAACTCATTTGCCTTCTGAATAAAAAATGTTGCCGGTCTAGCATGAAGCCCTACCTGATTTTGTACAACAACCTCTCTTGAAAACATATTTTATAGTCTCCTCTTAAAAATTACTGTTTAGTGTATTATACAGCTTTTTTCAAGAATAGTCAACATAATTTTAAGTATTTTTAAAGCTTTTATTCATTTTCTGTTCACATAAGCGTCGGGAACGATTCCCACAATAAGCGTTTGAGCCAGCGGCATTACAGATGTAACCGTCACTGTACTGTATGCAAGGGGCATCAGTATTTCCATATCGACGCTGACTGTCAGATTTATGGTGTGCAGTGTCTGGTTAATCCCCGACTGTTCAAAGGTGTGTGAAATTTCAGAATTTGTTACAGATATAGGACAAAATCTGATTGGTATTTTAGGCCCTATTCCCGTGAATAAATCAGAGCCTAAAAGGCTGAACAGATACACCTTATTTTCAACTACCGAATACTCGTCAAGTCTTTCACCCAAGGCAAGGTCAAGGTCGTTTGTAAAGCGGTTAATCATTGTTGTGTTGCTTGAAACAGAGGAAACACGGCCGTTTTCGTCACGCTCAATAACGGCAATTCGATCATATCCGAAAAGCTCCTCCAGCATAACCTTCTTTACCTCTTCATCAACTATCTGCGCCACCGCATTTTTTGCGTATGCCTGGGTAACGGTTATAATTCTCGGCCTTATTTTTGTCGGGAAATAATATACAAATGCCACCAGTAAAACGCCTGTTACAATCAATATATATGCAGTCAGAAATTTAATTTTCTTCTTATAAATACGATTCATTGTCATTCTCCCCATCATTATATAATTATGCGGATTTTAGGTTTTTAGTTCTGAAGTATTGAATTATATCTCTTTTCGTGTTATAATGTGACGGGTGATAAATATGAACAAAGAAAAGCATATGACAAGTATAGGCGGCAGTGCCGTTATGGAAGGGGTCATGATGCGCGGCCCTAAAAAAATAGCAACAGCCGTAAGAAAGCCTGACGGTGAAATAGCGCTTGACATTCGTGAGGTAAGCTTGCTTGTAACAAAATATCGTGTGAATAAAATTCCCATTGTCCGTGGTGTTTTTTCCTTTTTTGATTCAATGATTTGCAGTATTCGTTCTCTTATGTGGAGTGCTGAATTTTTTGAAATCGAAGGCGAAGAAAGCACGGAATCAAAGTTTGATAAATGGCTTGAGAACAAATTCGGTGACAAAATTAAGGATATTGTGATTTACTTTTCAATTTTTGTATCCCTTATTTTTTCAATCGGTCTGTTTTTCATACTTCCCAATTTGATAACGGGATTTGCGGGAAAATTTATTCAAAGCAGTGTGCTTAAAACACTTATTGAAGGCGTTATAAGAATTGGTATTTTCCTTGGCTATGTTCTTTTGGTATCTCAGATGGAGGATATTAAAAGGGTTTTCCAATATCACGGTGCTGAGCATAAGACAATTTTCTGTTATGAGGCAGGGCTTGAGCTTACGCCTGAAAACGCCCGAAATATGCCGCGCCTTCACCCTCGTTGCGGAACAAGCTTTCTCGTGTTTGTAATGATAATCAGCATAATCATGTTTTCTTTCATTTCTTGGGATAATATGTGGATGAGGCTTGGTCTTCGCATTTTGCTTCTTCCCGTAGTTGCAGGACTGAGCTATGAAATCATCCGCTGGGCAGGAAAAAGCAAAAGTAAAGTGGTATGTGCTATCAGCCGCCCGGGCATGTGGCTTCAGAAGATTACAACACGGGAGCCTGATGACAGTCAGCTTGAGGTTGCAATCAAGTCAATGCAGGCTGTTTTAACGGGAAATAAAGAGGATGACAAATGGTAAACAAATTACTTTTTGAAGCTTCAAAAAGGCTTTGTAATTCTGATACACCAATGCTTGATGCCCGTGTTTTACTGGCAAAGGCAGCTAATGTGAAGGATTCTCTTTTAATATTTCGTGATTTATCAAAAGAGGAAAAGGAAAAGTTTGAGAAATATATATCCCTTCGTGAAAAGGGCGTTCCCGTTTCCTATATAACCGGTGAAAAGGAGTTTATGGGTTATTCCTTCAGGCTTAATAAAGATACACTCATCCCCCGCCCTGATACTGAGTGTCTTGTGGAGGCGGTGCTTGAGGTTGCAAAGCCCCAATGCACTATTTTGGATTTATGCACGGGAAGCGGATGCATAGGAATCAGCCTTGTAAAGAAAACAGTCGGCTCAACCGCCGTTCTTTGCGACATATCGCAGGGCGCACTGGAAGCCGCCCGTGAAAATGCGGAATCACTGGGAGTTAAGGAGCGTATAAAGGTTATATATTCAGATGTTTTAACAATGGATTTTGTCGGTAAATATGATATAATCACGGCAAATCCCCCGTATATTGAGTCAAACATTGTGCCAACGCTGGCAGTCAGCAAGTTTGAGCCGCACCGTGCTCTTGACGGCGGAAAAGACGGGCTTTGCTTTTACAGAGCAATTGCAAAAAAGGCCTATAACGCATTAAATGACGGCGGGATTTTAGCTTTTGAAATAGGCTATAATCAGGCAAAGGCAGTATCAGAGCTTATGGGTGATTATAAAAATGTAACCGTAAAAAAAGACTACGCAGGAAATGACCGTGTAGTTATAGGATATAAATAGAGAAGGAAGCCGCTTCATTCTGCGGCTTTCTTTTTTTATTTCTCAATACTTCTCAATAATTGGATATAATACAGATTGACATATTCTGATGAAAAATATATAATTACAGATGATATTTAATGTGATTCAACAGAATGGAGAATGGTATGAAAAATATTTTGGTATATCTCAAAGGATATACAAGAGAATGTATTTTGAGCCCTGCCTTTAAGCTTTTTGAGGCACTGCTTGAGCTTATAATCCCCATAATTGTTGCGGCAATTGTTGATAACGGCATCTCCCAAGCAAATAAGCCCTATATTATAAAAATGGCACTTTTAATGGTTTTTCTCGGTGCTGTGGGGCTTACATTTTCCGTTATAGCACAGTTTTTTGCCGCAAAGGCATCGGTAGGCTTTATTGCAAAGGTACGCTCTGCCATGTTTTCTCATATTCAGCGTTTTTCATATGCTGATCTTGACAAAATCGGCACATCAACTCTTATTACAAGGCTCACAAGTGATGCAAACCAAGTGCAAAACGGCGTTAACCTCACGCTCAGGCTGTTTCTTCGCTCGCCATTTATTGTATTTGGTGCATGTGTGGCAGCATTTACTATTGATTTTAAGGCGGCATTGATATTTGTATGCACAATTCCCCTTCTTTCCGTGGTAGTTTTCGGAATAATGCTTATTTCAATCCCCCTTTATAAAAAGGTGCAGAAAAGTCTTGACGGTGTGCTTTTAAAGACCCGTGAAAATTTAAGCGGTGCCCGTGTAATACGCGCATTTTGCATGGAGAAAGAAGAAATTGATGACTTTTGCGATAAAAACACAAGCCTTGCGAAAGCCCAGCAATTTGTGGGCAAAATTTCTGCGCTTATGAATCCGTTAACTTATACAATTATAAATCTTTCAATTGTTATACTTATATATACGGGCGGTGTAAGAGTATATAACGGCGTCATTTCACAGGGCAGTGTTATCGCACTTTATAACTATATGTCACAGATTCTTGTTGAACTGATTAAGCTTGCAAACCTTATTATATCAATCACAAAAGCCGTTGCAAGCGGAAACAGAATCGGCGATATTTTCAAGGTATCACCTTCAATGGAGGATTCGGGGAAAGCTGCACAACCTGACAGGGAAAAGCCCTGCGTAGCGTTTGACAATGTAAGCTTCCGTTACCATGAGGGTGCTGAAAATGCACTGACCGGTATAACATTTACGGCATTCAGCGGAGAAACTGTGGGAATTATCGGTTCAACGGGAAGCGGAAAAACAACCCTTATAAACCTTATCCCCAGATTTTATGATGTGACAGACGGAAGCGTCAGGATATATGGCGAGGATGTTAAAAATTATTCCCTCCCCCACCTTCGTTCAATGGTTGGAGTTGCTCCCCAGCGGGCAGTGCTTTTTAAAGGAACAGTCCGTGAAAATATGCAATGGGCAAAGAAAAACGCAACTGATGAAGAAATCCTGAGTGCCCTTGAAATTGCTCAGGCAAAGGAATTTGTACTTTCCAAGGACAACGGACTTGACGCAAGGATAGAGCAGCAGGGCGGCAATCTTTCAGGGGGGCAAAAGCAGCGTCTTTCCCTGGCCCGTGCAGTATTAAGCGGCAGTGACATCTTAATTTTGGATGATAGCTCCTCTGCTCTTGATTATGCAACGGATGCGGCGCTCAGAAAGGCGTTACGCACCCTCAGTGGCAAAACTATATTCATTGTGGCCCAAAGAACGGCATCAATAATGCATGCTGACAAAATTCTCGTTCTTGATGACGGAAGGCTTGTAGATACCGGCACCCATAACGAGCTTTTGAAGCGGTGCGAGGTTTACCGCGAAATCCATTTTTCACAGTATGGGGGTGAAAACAATGAGCAGTAATATAAAGGGCAAAACCTCTGATATAAAAAAAATATTCAACCGCCTTTCCCGCTATAAGCTTTTTATTGCACTTTCATTCATTTTTGCAATTGCAATTGTTGGTTTAACCCTTTATATTCCCATTATTATCGGAAGAGGTATTGACCTTATTATAGGCAAAGGAAATGTGGATTTTCCCCGTCTTATAAAGCTTCTGTCCGGTGCGGGTATTGTAGCCGTTGTAACTTCTGTTTTACAGTGGCTTATGAATACAATAAACAACCGCATAACATACGGCGTTGTGCGTGATATTCGTGAGGAAGCCTTTAAAAAGCTTGAAATACTGCCGCTTTCTTATATTGATTCACATTCCTCAGGCGATATTGTAAGCCGTATTATTTCTGATGTTGACACCTTTGCAGATGGGCTTTTAATGGGATTTACTCAATTTTTTACAGGTGTACTGACAATACTCGGAACGCTCTTTTTTATGTTTTCATTAAATTATAAAATAGCAATCCTTGTTGTTTTTCTTACGCCTCTTTCGCTTTTTTTCGCATCATTTATTGCACGGCACACATATGATATGTTCTCCGTTCAATCGAAAACACGGGGTGAGCAAACTGCATTTATTGATGAAATGATACAAAACCAAAAGGTTGTAATTGCCTTTTCCCACGAAGATGATGCTGAAAAGGAATTTAATAAAATCAACGAAAGATTAAAGAGATATTCTTTAAAGGCTATTTTCTATTCATCTCTTACAAACCCGTGTACAAGATTTGTAAATTCAATAGTATATGCCTTTGTTGCCCTTACAGGTGCAATATCGGCAATCAGCGGCAATATAACAGTGGGCGGACTGTCGTGCTTTTTAAGCTATGCAAACCAGTATACAAAGCCTTTTAATGAAATATCGGGTGTTATTACGGAGCTTCAGAATGCCATTGCCTGTGCAGGGCGCATTTTTGAATTTATAGAAGAAGAGCCGCAAATCCCTGATGGGAATAATGCAGTTGTGCTTGAAAATGTACAGGGAGATGTAAGATTTTCAAATGTATGCTTTTCATATACGCCCGACAAAAAGCTTATTGAAAATCTTTCCCTTGATGTTGCAAGGGGAAAACGAGTGGCTATCGTGGGGCCAACGGGCTGCGGAAAAACAACACTTATAAATCTTTTAATGCGCTTTTATGATGTTACGGCGGGGCAAATCACCGTTGATTCTACGGATATAAGGGATATAACAAGAAGTAGTCTTCGTAAAAGCTTTGGCATGGTACTCCAGGACACATGGCTTAAAAACGGAACCATCCGTGATAACATAGTTATGGGCAAGCCCCATGCCACTGACGAAGAGGTAATAAATGCGGCAAAGCTTTCACATTCACACAGCTTTATTAAAAGGCTTCCTGACGGTTACAACACGGTCATAGATGAAGGCGGCGGGAATCTTTCAGGGGGGCAAAAGCAGCTTCTTTGCATAACTCGTGTTATGCTTTGTCTTCCGCCTATGCTTATTCTTGACGAAGCTACCTCCTCTATTGATACAAGAACGGAAATCAAAATACAAAAGGCATTTGCGGAGCTAATGAAAAATAAAACCTCCTTTATAGTTGCCCATCGCCTTTCAACTATAAAAGAGGCTGATATAATACTTGTAATGAAGGATGGTAATGTTGTAGAAAAAGGAACTCATGCAGAGCTTTTAAAATCCGGTGGATTTTATTCACACATATATAACAGTCAGTTTGAAAATTAAATTTTCAAGAACTTCTCTATGGATTTCTGTCAATTCCTCGTTCATTCTCACAGTTCTGTTTCCATTCCCGGTCTTTAATCATTATCTACATCTACTAATTTATTTATTGGAACACCTAACACCTTGCTTATTTTATAATGTTAAGGAGTTTTGGGTTGGGCATTATGGCAGGTTAGAAAGGAGCTATTTAAAAACTTTAGTTGTTTTTAAATAGCTCCTTTTATATTGCCTTATTTATTCTTCATCCTCAGGAGAGTCCTCTTCCTCTTCCTCGTCGTCTTCATAATATTCTTCGTAATCATCATCTTCGTCGTAATCATCATCTTCGTCGTCATCATTCTTTTTGAAGATAATCGAAAGAGCAAATACAATGCACAAGATAATAATAACAACAATACAACCGATTATAAGCTTGCTGAGTATTCCCCCACCTGAAGAACGAGGCGTATTTTCTTCATCCGTTTCTGCCGCCGTATCTTCAACAGCGGGAGTCTGCCCATCAGCATCTTTATTCTCCGAGCTTTCAGGCTCTTGCGCTGCCGCTTCAGCTGCTGCCGCCGCTGCTTCTTCATGCGCCTGAATATCCTTCTTTGCCTGGGCAAGCTCAGCCTTTACACGGTTTATCTCATCCTTATATGTATCAATTTCAGTTTGCAGTCTTGAAATCTCAACCTCATGCTGCTGCTCAAGCTCACGCACCCGTTGAGTCATTTCCCTGTTCTGACCGCTTGACGAAACTGCATTTCCGCAGGCTATTCCCACAATAAAGAAAATAACTCCCAATATAAATGCCGCAGTCGCAGTAATCTTCTTTCTTTTCTTTTTCAATGGTGTAACACTCCTGTATTTATTTATCTCCATAATAACCCCTCCGTTAATTTGATACAAAATACAAGAAATTTCTTTCTTTTTCATAATTATAACACATATTTTTTCATGTTACAAGTACAAAAAACAAATTTCCTTGCTTTGAATTATTTTTTCTGAAAAAAGTAAATTTTTTAAGAAAAAGTATTGACAAACGGCCATAAAAGATGTATATTATACGAGTGTTCTGAATAGACATTGCCGAATTGTGTAAGGGTAGCACGACAGACTCTGACTCTGTTTGTCTGGGTTCGAATCCTAGTTCGGCAACCAGAAAAAACGACTTGTGAAAACAAGTCGTTTTTTTACTTAATCCACTGCGTGAATAAAATTACTGCCTGTAAAATTACAGCCCAATTTCATTCATAAGCCGTTCCATATCATCAGAATGCAGCTTTGATGCATTTTTATTTCCAAATAATTTCTGCATTATTAGTTTTAAACGGCCGCTGAAAACCAGTCTGAATAATCTTTTTACCTGCATCAACGGAGTCAGCCGGGGATATTTTCTCAAAATTGGATATTCATGCTTTATCTCATCATAGGGAATAATAATCCTTGATGTTGCATATTTCAACTTTCCTCCGTTTTTATACTGTGATACAACAACTGCATTATCCATATTTCCATAATTTCCGCCGTGAAATATATACTCCTGCATTTTTTTTGTAACGGAATCGTGGGGCTTGTCCTCCATCCACACACGACATAATAAACGGGCTTTTTCGGCAAATCTCCACAATCCCCCACTTTTTAGCAGGGCATCACGCTTCTCTACACTTATTCCTTCCATGTTCTCAAGAATCCAAAGGTCAATAAGCGGTCTTATTCCGCAGCCTCCCAGCTCAAAGTGCTTTGCCATATGAGCTATATGGTAGTAATAAAACATTTCATCTGTCATTTCATACCAATATGTATATTCTTTCTTAGGCGTAACATTATCCCACACAGAGGAAAGGACTTTATTTGATAACCCTGCCCTCCCCACTTCAAGCAAATCAAAATGAAGCTCAATATGTACACCGTTTGGCGAAGTCAGTGACATATCATGTTCTGTATCATGATAATAGCTATACCCAAGCTCTTCCTTCAAGCATGAAACGGCCTTTTCAAAATCGGCCTTTTTAACCAGTATATCAACATCACAGCTTGTCCGCATCCACGGCTTCGGATAATATTTACATATTACAAAGCCCTTTAAAGGAATAAAGGGTATTTTTGTTTTTTCAAGGACAATACACACCCTTTTAAACTCATAGTTAAGCTGCTCATAGCGATACACTGCCGTGAGAATATCCTTTTTTAATCTTGGGTTGTCAATAAAAATGCCGTTGTTTTGCAGTCCCATTGCAATAAGATGTGCTATATCATGTTTTTTGGCAACAGTCATTATTTCCTGCAAATCTGATTTTACAACCAAAGCTTTCTCTTCACTGCTCAGTTTATTTCCGCAAAGCACTGACCGCAATATTAAAAAAAATATGGTAGATGTATCATGTATCACAGTCGCCTCACCGCCTGTACTCAATTTTAATATAAATACTTAACGCAAGCTTTTACCTTTTATTATCCTCTTTGAATTGATCAATAATGACATTTAAGGCTGAAATCTGCTTGTCGGAAAGCTCGGATACATCCAGCGTCTTATTTTTATTTATGCCAAGCAAATACTCTATGGAAACATTAAGTTCAGCTGATAGTTTAATTAAAACAGCAATAGAGGGTAATCTGTCCTGGCTTTCGTAAGATGCTACTGTTGAGGTAGTGACACCTATTCTTTTTCCAAGCTCTGTTTGCGTGAAATGTTTTTGAAGTCTTAACTTTTTAATATTTTCAGCTAATTCATATTTCATAAAAACACCACCTAAGCTATATTCTTTTATATTATATAACATCCGTATTACACTATCGGTGAAATTTATATATTCTTTAAGTGCAATAATAAGTTCTGGTGCATAAAAAGCGAAGAAAGTATTGACAATTGATATTTTGAGGAGTATAATAATTAAGAATTTCATAAGCTCGAGTGGCGGAATAGGCAGACGCCCGGGACTTAAAATCCCGTGCCCCATAAAGGCGTACCGGTTCGACCCCGGTCTCGAGCACCAACAAACACGGTTTTTCAGCCGTGTTTTTCTTTTACTCAAAAGCACACGAAACCGCTATTTAACGGTATTTGTACAGATTTTAAAACGGATAATTTGCAGCTTTGGTAGCAACCTAATATAAAAATGATTGGCAACATATTGGCAACATATCTAATAAAAAAATAGACCTGCTACGGTTAATTTCCATAGCATGTCTATTTTTATGTTTATTTACTTTTCCGTATTTTATACCCGATTACTTTCTGTTACTTTAAATTCCTTTTCAAGAGTATCTCTTGAATTTCCTCCTGCATATGCGACAAATGTGCCGTTTTCAACAACATATTCAAGCTTTTTATTGTAAAAGCCCATATGGGAAACAGGAATTTCGGCAGTAACCGTCTTTGTCTCGCCTGCCTTAATCAATACCTTTTTAAATGCCTTGAGTTCTTTTACAGGTCTTACAATGCTGCCTACAACATCACGGATATAGAACTGAACAATTTCCTCACCGTCACGCTCGCCCGTGTTTGTAACATCAACACTTACAGACAGAGTATCATCTGTTGTAAGGCATTGGGAGTTGATTTGCATATTACTGTAACTGTAGCTTGTATATGATAATCCAAACCCGAATGGGAACAACGGCTCAATAGGACAATCGCAGTATTTGCTTGTCCAGAAAAACTCCTCAACAGGCGGTTTTCCTGTGTTGTTGTGGTTATAGTACAATGGTGCTTGTCCCACTGTTGTGGGGAATGTGTTTACAAGCTTTCCGCTTGGGTTTTGTTCTCCGAACAATATATCTGTATACGCCTTTCCTGCCATGCTTCCCAGTGCGCCTGAGAATATAACTGCATCTGCAATTTCACATACCTCTGTAAGCACCACAGGTCGGCCTGCTATTACAACTGCGACTGTTGGTTTACTTGCTAATTTAACAGCCTTGATAAGCTCAAGTTGTGCCTTGGGAATAACATTTTTTGTGCGGCTTTTACCCTCACCGTTTAAGTCTCTCTGCTCACCGATGAACACAACCGCTGCATCACATTTCTTTACTGCATCTATTGCAGTTCTAATATCCTCCTCATTGCAACTATCAAAGCTGCAACCCTTTACATAAATTGAGCTTGTGGCCTCTGAAATTGCAGAGAAAGGATTTATCGTATCCTCCACTTTACCCTCTGCACTCCATGTGCCGAGCATTTCTTCATTGTTATCAGCAAACGGACCTATGACTGCAAGCTTGTTATTTTTAGCAAACGGCAATACGGAATTATCATTTTTTAGAAGTACAACGGATTTTACCGCCGATTCGTAAGCTGCGTCAAGAGCAGTCTTTGTGAGAATAATATTCCTTGCCTTTTCAACATCTCTGTATGGATTTTCAAAAAGTCCGCATTTATACTTAAGCTCTAAAACTCTGCGTACTGCTCTGTCAAGAACCTCCATGGAGATTTTCCCCTCATTGACAAGCTCCTCAATATGCTCTTGATATGTATAAATGCCAAAACACATTTCAACATCCAGTCCGGCGTTCAGGGCTATCCTCGCAACATCCTTATAGTCCTCGGCATAACCATGAGTTTTAATCTGATCGGTTGACCCGGCATCGCTTATGGTTACGCCCTCAAATTTCATCTTATCTCTCAAGATGTCCGTGAGCAGTTCATGACTGCCGGTACACGGTTCGCCGTTAAGGTCGTGAAATGCGGTCATTATGCTATCAGCTCCGGCATCAATCGCTTTTTCAAACGGCGGAAGATATGTGTTAAATAAGGTTTGCGGAGCCATCTCCACACTGTTATAATCGCGGCCGCCCTCTGCCGCACCGTAAGCAACAAAGTGCTTTGCACAAGCGGCAACATGAGGTATATCCGGATTGTCACATTGAATACCTTCTATTCTTGCCTTTGCAAACTCGCCTCCCAAGTACGGATCCTCGCCTGCACCCTCAACAATTCTGCCCCACCTTGCATCTCGTGCAATGTCAACCATGGGTGCATAAATCCAGTTTATGCCCTGCGCTCCCGCTTCAGCAGAGGCTATTGCTGCCGTTTTCTTTGCAAGCTCCGTGTCCCAGCTGCAAGCCTCTGCCCATGGTACGGGAAACATGGTTCTAAAGCCGTGAATTACATCAAAGCCGAACAACAACGGAATTCCAAGCCGTGTTTCCTCTATAGCCGTTTTTTGCAGCTCGTTTATCTTTTCGGGATCACATATACCCAAGAATGAACCAATCTTGCCCTCACGCAGTAAATCCCATCCCACCTGATAATCATCATTGTAGATGGAATTTCCACATTGTACAAGTTGCCCCATTTTCTCACTTACAGTCATTTTTGAAATCAAGTTGTCAATAAATTCTTTCATATTCATAACCACTGAATACCTCCGGTGACAGTATAGAGTTATTTTAAATCATATACAGTCTTTATGTCAATGGTATTTTATTTTTACAAATAAAAATATTCTCATTTTTTGACATAAAAAAAACATTGTTGTGATACAATTGATGGGTGACAAATAAAAAAGAAAATAGACTCCAAATATGATATAATGTTTAACGACCAAATAAAACATGGTATCAAAG
>JAXJXW010000007.1:0-10514 GCA_036307325.1 Clostridia bacterium | reverse complement strand
TTTGATATATCAAGGCAAAAGCGGAGCAAATACTATGCGTATTTGCGAGCATTTTAACAAAGATAGATCGGAAATTTACCTTTCAAAATCGGTGTTCAAATTGGAATCGTCAGGCTAAAAAAAGTGCGGTGTAAAATTTGCTTTTGCACCGCACTTTTTTACAGTTCTTCTTTGCGAATGGATGATGCATTTATTCCCGTGTATTTCTTGTATAATCTGCTGAAATACAATGGCCTTTCAAATCCTACCATATCAGAAATATCGGAAAGCTGCAGCTTCGTTTGTTTTATAAGCGTTGTTGCATTTCGTAATCTTACCACAAGCTGGTAACGATGGGGCGTAAAGCCCGTAAGATTTTTAAAGAGCTGCGAAAATCTGTCCATTGATAGATTTGCCTTGTTGGCATATTCTTTCACAGAGATTTCTTCAAAAAATCTGTTGTTAATATCATAAGCCAAATTATACACTGCTTTTTCGGAGGGGCGTTCAATTCTTGAGCTTTGTTCAAGAATTACAAGTAAGTTTTCAAGCTTTACGCTAATGCTTAAGCCATTGTTTTCATATGAACATTTTGAAAATTCCAAAAGTAAATTTTCAAAAGCATGCAGTGCCGTTCTGCGGTTAAAGCACTTGGAGCGAAGGGGTTTAAGCTTACATTGTATTGAAAATGCAGTGGCGTTGTTATCATAAAAGTCAAGCAAGTAATATGTTGTCATCTTCTTATCTGAAAATGCATATTCAAACTCCGTATTCGGCTCAATAATAATAAATTCATCGGCTTTAAGCTTATATAGCTTTTTATTAACTCTGAATGCGGCAACACCGTGAGTGACATAGACTAAAAAGTATTCGTTTTGTTTCGTTCTTGCCGAAGACACGAATTTTTTGAATTTATGTATTTGATTTGTGCAATTTATTATATTGTATTTATTGTTCGGATTATTTTCTGTCAGTTCAAAATAATTATACATATGGACACTCCCCAAAGATTATGTTATTATTATAGTGCAAATATAAAAGCTTGTCCAGTAAAAGGAGAAAAAATGATAAAATCAGAGCTGCTAAAAAAACTATCGGTTATCACAGAGGAAGAAAAATCCATATTAAGCGGCAATCAAATGGTTGACAGAAGTATATATGTAAGTGGAAAAAATGTAATAGACGCAAAAAAGCTTTTAAGCCAGGGAAAGCTCATTACGGCTCGCCCTCATACACGCTTCATAAGATTTCCTGAGCATACGCATAATTATGTAGAGGCGATTTATATGTGCAGCGGTAAAACCATGCACATTATAAATGGTGAAGAGCTTGTTCTCAATGAAGGTGAGCTTTTGTTTTTAAGCCGTAATGCAAAGCAGGAAATCATGCCGGCAGGTGAAAATGACATTGCAGTTAATTTTATAATTCTTCCGGAATTTTTTTCAACGGTCATGCAAATGCTTGATGAAGAGGAAACGCCGCTGAAGAAATTTATAATTGATTCAATGAAGCAGGAGGATTCAGTAAGCGGGTATCTTCATTTTAAGGTGGCAGACATAATTCCCATACAAAATTTGATTGAAAATCTTATTTGGAATCTTGTTTTTGATACTGCAAACAAGCGTAAAATAAATGCAACTACAATGGGTCTGCTTTTTATGCTGCTGATAAACAACACAGACAGATTGGCTTCAAATAATGACGAGGATGACGCAATAATAAAAGTGCTTCGTTATATTGAGGATAATTATGTAAATGCCAGTCTCTATGAGCTTGCAAGGCTTTTACACTATGATTTTGCATGGCTTTCCAGAGAAATAAAGCGCAGAACAGGTGATAATTATACAACGCTTATTCAGAAAAAAAGAATTTCCCAAGCGTGTTTTTTACTTAAAAATACCAATATGAATATTGACGATATTGCATTAAATGTGGGCTACAGTAATATAAGCTATTTTCATAGGTTATTCAAGCAGTTTCAAGGGGTTACGCCAAGGGAATACCGCATATGCAAATAAGGACAGTTTTTTTGTCAAATATTGTCCTTTAAAAATCAGACGGTGCATGATAAAATGCAAATATAAAAATAAATTTGGAGGGATAATATGAGTTACACAGATGCAAAAATGAGCTATAAAAAATTAGGCGTTGATACCGATGCCGCTATTGAAAAATTGAAAAAAATCCCCGTGTCGCTTCACTGCTGGCAGGGAGATGATGTTACAGGCTTTGACCATGACGGTCCTCTTACCGGCGGAATTCAGACTACCGGTAATTATCCCGGAAAAGCAAGAACACCTCAGGAGCTTATGAACGATATGGACAAGGTTATTTCACTTTGCCCCGGTACAAAAAAGCTTAATCTTCATGCGTGCTATGCAATTTTTGAAGATGGTGAATTTGTTGACAGAGATAAGCTTGAACCCCGTCACTTTAAAAAGTGGGTTGATTTTGCAAAGGAAAGAGGTATGGGTATTGACTTTAACCCAACATTTTTCTCCCACGATAAGGTGAAGGATGGTCTTACTCTTTCAAGTCCTGATGAGCAAACTCGTGAATTCTGGATAAATCACGGTAAAGCTTGTGTAAGAATTTCCGAATACTTTGCAAAGGAGACAGGTATTCCTTGCGTAATGAATATTTGGACAGGTGACGGCTTTAAGGATATTCCTGCAGATAGACTTACACCCAGAATGCTTTATAAGGATTCAATAGAAAAAATCCTTTCAGAACCTTTTGACAAAAATCTTGTTAAGCCTTGTGTTGAGTCCAAGGTGTTTGGTATCGGCGTTGAATCTTATACAACAGGAAGCGCTGAATTTTCACTTACATTTGCTTCAACACATGAAGGTTGTCTTCCTCTTATGGATAACGGTCACTATCATCCTACAGAATTTGTTTCGGATAAAATTCCGGCACTGCTTTGCTTCTTCCCTGAAATTGCACTGCATATTACAAGACCTGTAAGATGGGATTCCGACCATGTACTTCTTTTTGATGATGAAACAAGAGAAATGGCAAAGGAAATTGTTCGTTGCAATGCTTTGGATAAGGTTTACATGGCACTTGATTATTTTGATGCCAGCATAAACAGAATTTCCGCATGGACAGTTGGCTTCAGAAGCTGGCAGAAGGCACTTCTTTACGCTCTTTGCACTCCTAACGAAATGCTTGCAAACCTCCAGAAGGAAAATAACATGACAAAGCTTATGGTTCTTCAGGAGCAGTTAAAGACTATGCCTTTTGGCGAAATCTGGAATAAATACTGCGAAGAGTGCGGCGTTAAAGCTGATGACGGTGAGTGGCTTGAGGAAGTTTTAAAATATGAGAAGGAAGTTTTGTCAAAGAGATAATCAAAACATTACTTTGCATATATAGCTTCCCACAATTATACACACCATATCTGCCATAAGAGCACAAATAACGGTGTGACGCATTTTCTTAACATTGGTTGCGGCAAAATATACCGCAATTGTATAAAAGGTTGTTTCGGTGCCTGCGGCAATAACGCAGGCACTTCTTCCTATATAGCTATCGGGAGAAAATCGCTCCAGTAAATTTCCGAGAAGTGCCGTTGAGCCGCTTCCGGAAATCGGTCTTATAAGTGCCAAAGGAACAATTTCCTTGTCTACTCCAAAAATGGAGAAGAATGGGGAAGCGAGGCTTGCAAAAAAGTTCATAAATCCACTTTCATTCATAAATTCAATAGCAACAATGATTCCAAGTATTGAAGGAAAAATTGATGCGGCAGTGCTTAGTCCCTTTGATGCACCTTTGCAAAAGCTGTCAAAGGGTGATTTTTTTTTAAAAAGAGAAGTCAGCAGTATTAGAGCCAATATTACGGGAATACAATAATCAGATATTTTATTCATATTTCCACCGTCTTTTTAATATTGCGGTTGATATGATTCCGCCTAAAAGCGCACAGGCAGAGGTAATCCACACCGCAGTTATTATTTCAGCGGGATTATTACTGCCGTATGCAGCACGCAGTCCGATAATTGTGGAGGGGATAAGCTGAAGTGAAGCCGTATTTAAGACAACAAAACGGCACATATCATCTGAAGCATATAAGCTGCCTGCGTTTTCCTTGTCAAGCTCTTTTACAGCAAGAATGCCAAAGGGTGTTGCCGCATTGCCCAGCCCCAGTATATTTGCGGAAATATTCATAATAATATATGTAAGTGCGGCAGAATTTTGTTTTAAGCCGGGGAAAAGAATATTTGTTATAGGCTTTAATATCCTCTTTAAAAAATCAGTTATATGGCAGTCCTCTGCAATTTGCATAATTCCTGACCAAAAGCAAATTATTCCCGTAAGAGTAATTGAAAGCTTAACACCTTTTGATATTGCATCAAACAGAGTCTGAGTCAGGCTTCCTGCAGAACCGTTAAGGCATGAAAATATGACAGAACATAAAATAAGCAAGCTCCAAATATAATTCAGCATTTATTTACCTCATTAAATTATTAAATATTATTGAAAAAGATTTTGATAGGTGTTGACGCCGCTTTGAAAAATATGGTATAATTTGTAGGAAAGGAGACGGCTTAGATGAAATCTACAGGTATTGTAAGAAAAGTTGATGAACTGGGCAGAATAGTTTTGCCCATTGAATTAAGAAGAACACTTAATATAGCAGAGAGGGATTCATTAGAAATTTATGTTGAGGGAAACAGCATTATTCTGCAAAAATATGAATCTGCTTGTATTTTTTGCGGCAGTACCGATAATGTTTATATTTATCATGATAAGAACATATGCGGTGATTGTATAGATGAAATGGCAAAAAAAGTAAAATAAATCAGCTAAAAGCTGGCTTAGAAAATTGCTGGCTTTTACTATGATATTCAGGAGGCTCCTATGAGATCGGTAATTACGGTTATTGGTGTTGACGGCGTGGGAATAATAGCGTCTGTCAGTGCCTATTTATCAAAGCATGGAATAAATATTATTGATATTACACAAACCACAAGCAGCAACCAGTTCCTTATGGTTATGCTTGTTGATTTTGAAAAATCTGACCTTACCTTCCACGAAACGGCAGTGGGTCTTGCGGAAATAGGGAAACAAATCGGACAAAGTATAACGCTGCGTCACGAAAAGGTTTTCAACTCAATGCACAGAATATAATGATAGAAAGCAGGTAGCTAAGGTGATAAATCCATTTGAAATATTAGAAACTATCAATATGATAGATAATGAGCATCTCGATATAAGAACAATCACCATGGGAATATCTCTCCTTGATTGTATTGGTCAGGACTCTAAAGTGGCAGCTCAGCGTGTTTATGATAAGGTAACTCGTCTTGCGGAAAATCTGGTGCCCGTAGGTGAGCAAATTGAAAAAGAGTTGGGCATTCCCATAATAAATAAGCGCATATCGGTTACTCCAATATCCTTGGTTGCGGCGTCTTGCGGAGATTATGTAAGATTTGCAAAGGTTTTGGATAAGGCGGCTGATGCAACAGGCGTAAATTTCATAGGAGGTTATTCAGCTCTTGTTCCGAAAGGGTATGCAAAGGGTGAGTATGATTTTATTGAATCAATCCCTGAGGCTCTTTCCACCACAAATAAAATATGCTCCAGCGTGAATGTTGCGTCTACAAAGGCAGGTATATCCATGGATGCAATAGCGCAGATGGGCAGAATTATTAAGAAAACGGCTGACCTTTCAAAAGACAGTGACGGATTTGCATGTGCAAAGCTTGTTGTTTTTGCCAATGCGGTTGAGGATAACCCCTTTATGGCAGGTGCTTTTCACGGTGTGAGTGAGGGTGAGTGCGTTATCAATGTTGGTGTAAGCGGTCCCGGCGTTGTAAAAAAAGCTCTTGAAAAGGTAAAGGGAGAAGATTTTGGCTCCGTTGCCGAAACAATAAAGAAAACGGCATTTAAAATTACAAGAATGGGTCAGCTTGTGGCAACTGAAGCTGCAAAAAGACTTGATGCTCAGTTTGGCATTGTTGATTTATCTTTGGCTCCTACCCCTGCAGTGGGAGACAGTGTAGCACATATTCTTGAAGAAATGGGGCTTGAAAAGTGCGGTGCACCCGGCACAACTGCGGCACTTGCTCTTTTAAATGACGCCGTGAAAAAAGGCGGCGTAATGGCTTCATCATATGTTGGAGGATTAAGCGGTGCATTCATTCCCGTAAGTGAAGATGCAGGAATGATTGACGCTGTCCGCTGCGGCGCACTTTCCCTTGAAAAGCTTGAAGCTATGACTTGCGTTTGCTCCGTTGGTATTGACATGGTGGTTGTTCCCGGAGATACAACGGCTGAAACAATATCGGGAATACTTGCTGATGAGGTTGCAATCGGCGTTATTAACACAAAAACAACGGCACTGAGAATTATACCTGCTCCCGGTAAAAAGGTGGGAGATACGGTTGAATTCGGCGGGCTTTTAGGAAGCGGACCTGTAATGCCCGTAAGTAAATTCTCATGCTCTGATTTTATTGCAAGAGGCGGCAGAATCCCTGCACCTATGCACAGTCTTAAAAACTAATTTATTTCTGAACAAAAAGAGTACAAAAAACGATCGGTACAGATGTTTTTTGTGCTCTTTTTGTATTTAATTACAAAATATGGTAAAAAATGGTTGACAAATGCCAAAATATGTTTTATAATACCAATATATGGTAGATGTCTGTAAAGGAGGCGGTACAAAATGTACAAATTGCACATTGACGAAAACGGTATGTTAAAGATACCGGATAATTATTTGAAATTGCTGAATCTTAAACCCAGAGACACTGTTTCGGTAGAGGAAATCGGCGATCGGATAATTATTCGTAAATCACTGCCATTTTGCAGAATCTGCAAAAGCACAAATGTAATCAAAGGTTTTGAATTGTGCGAAAAATGTGTTGTAAAAACAGAAAGGATGTTAAGAGGATGAAAAGAAAAACAGATGAACTATGCAGAGTGATGCTACCCCATGAAATTAGACTGGCGTTAAATATTTCGCCGGGCGATTGTCTGTATTTCTCCACTGACGGATGCAGAATTATCTTAGAAAAAGCGGGGGATGGTGCAAAAATGAAAAGAAAAGTTGACGAACTGGGAAGAATTGTTATACCGGCAGAATTAAGGCAAAAGATAAATATCTCACACAAAACAATTGTTGATATTACCCTTGAGGATGACAAAATAATTCTCGAAAAGGTTGTAAAAAGCTGTGCATACTGCGGAAAAACCGATGATTTAATTGATGGTTTAATAATAAACGAAAAACATCTATGTGCTGAATGTGCAGAAAAAATATCTCATGTTTTTAATTGTACCCAAATATAGATAAATCACCGTCTTGGGTGCAAACGGCAAGGAAAATGTCATTTTTTGACTTATATCCTTTAAGTGATAAAGCGTTATTTAACCAGCTTTCACTTTTTGATATGGCTTTTAATGCGTGAGTATTTATTTCACCGTCTATAATTACAGGTGATGCAACCTGAGATTGTTTTGGATTCATTTGCATATCCGATGGCTTTACGGGGCGATCGCTTTCTTGCGGAAGGAAGCTGACTGTTCCGTTTCCTTCCATTATTGCATAATTGACCTCACTTATATTAAAATATCCCGCAATTCTTGCAAGCATTAGAAATTCGTTCAAATCTATTTTTGCTTGCTTAAAGGACTCCTTCAGCAATTGTCCGTTTCGCATTAAAACAATGGGTCTGCCTGCTAAAATCTTTCGCAGCCTTAAATTTTTTTGCGTTACATAGGATATTGTAACTGCAATCAGTGCATAAACCGCCATTGCGGTAAATCCCCGAAGAGGATTAAAGTCTATATTTGTAGCCATTTCAGCCGCAATAGAGCCTATTGTAATCCCCGTAATGTAATCAAACATATTCATTTGAGAAATCTGTTTTTCTCCCATGAATTTAACAAGTAAAAATAATGCTGCCGCTGAAAAAATTGAATAGAATAACACTTTCAATAACATAAAAATCACCGTTTCTATTGTATTATGACAGATAAAAAGCCTCTCGTATAGATTTTCTCCATACGAGAGGCTTTTATTCATAAAATAAAATTTATTCTGTTCCGAAAAGTCTGTCACCGGCATCGCCAAGACCAGGGAGTATGTAGCCCTTGTCATTAAGCTTTTCATCCATAACCCCAAGGTAAACATGAACATCTGGATGCGCCTCAAGAACCTTGTTAACGCCTTCCTGAACACCCACAATGCTGAGCACCTTAATTGTTTTCGCACCTTTTTCTTTCAAAAGCGAAACAGCAGCAGCCAGTGAACCGCCTGTTGCAAGCATTGGGTCAAGAACAAATACCGTTCTTTCACTTACATCGGCAGGAAGATTGCAGTAATACTGTTCAGGTTGAAGCGTTTCATGATTTCTGCACATTCCGATATGCCCGATTTTTGATGAAGGTAAAATCTTAAGCATACCGTCAACCATGCCAAGACCTGCTCTGAGAATAGGCACAATAACGGGTTTATTTGTTGTTATCATCTTGCATTTTGCCGTTGTGAGAGGAGTTGGAACATCAACATCTGTTGTTTTCATGTCACGCGTTGCTTCGTAGCAAATGAGCATTGCAATTTCACTGACAAGCTCACGGAAGCTCTTTCCGTCTGTTGTCTGGTTGCGAAGCAAAGCAAGCTTATGGGAAATAAGAGGATGATCCATAACTGTGAGATTATTCATCTTTATCGCCGTCCTTTGTTTAATTTATAATATTATACTACTTATTTTTTAATTTGTCCATACCTACTTTGATTTTGGTTTGGAAATCAGTGACGCAATAAGTGCAAAAAGCATGACGGAGGATATTCCACCTGCCGTGGCACTTAAGCCTCCTGTAAATATACCAAGAAAACCATTTTCTGCAATACCTTTTTTTACCCCTTCAAATAATGTGTAGCCGAACCCTGTCAAAGGCACAGTTGCGCCTGCGCCTGCAAAATCCACAAGCTTGTCATAAACACCTATCAGAGAGAGAAATACTCCGCAGCAAACATAGGTTGTTAAAAGTCTTGCAGGGGTAATCTTTGTTTCATCTATCACAATTTGTCCAATGGCACATATTATTCCGCCGACAATAAAAGCTTTAAAAAAATCCATAAAAACACACTCCTTAAAGCTATTTTGCCGAAAAAAGAATGATTTATTCGTTCATAATTTTTTCTTTATATGCCTGACGATATTCGGAGGGCGATACACCCACCTGTTTTTTAAAAATATCATTAAAACGCTGCTGGGCACTAAAGCCAACAGTAGAGGCAATTTCACCAACTTTTAAATTTGTTTCTTCAAGAAGCGTTTTCGCACTGTTTATTCTCACGCTCAAGAGATACTGTATTGGGCTTATGTCATAATTTTTTTTGAAAGCCCGTGCGAAATGGCTTGTGGAAATATACACATAACCTGCAATATCCGATAATGAAATATCGTTGGCATAATTTTCGTCAATATAAGTTTTTGCAGATTCAAGCATTTCCTGAAGCTTGTGCCCTTTTGAAGCGAGAGATGATTCCCATTGTGCACGAAGCGCACGGCTAAGCCATACAAAAAGCTGCATTGTAAGCAGACTTCTCAAAAATTCACTCTCACCGTCAGGCGACTTGTCCTCGTGCATAATTTGCTGCATAAGAGAAGCTATTGTTGAACAATATACATTTGAAATTGAAAAATAACTACAGGTGTTTGTTGAATCGGTAATAAACGATAAGAAATCATCAACCGTTATATTTGAATGACGCACACTGTCATTTTTTGCAAAGGAAAATTTCAAAACGAGGAATCTGCATGGATGAGTGCTGTTGATTCTCAATATATGAGGAATTCTCGGTTTAATAAGAATAAGGTCATTTTTGCGAACATTAACCGTTTGGTTTTCAATTTCAAAACTACCGTGGTCAATTTCCTGAACATAAACAAGCTCAAACTCATCATGTGCGCTTACCGCATTGGGATGGTATCTGGCATCCATAATTCTTTGAACAGATTTTACAACAATCGGAAGCCCTGTTTCTGTTTTTATTAAATTTTCCCACATTCTCGGAAACTCATTCATTTAATAACTCTCCTCTCTAAAAAAATCTTAAATATATTATACTATAGATATTTACAAAATGCAAACAAATATGTTAAAATAAAATAAGCAAAAGAGAAAGGCTGTGTTTATATGCAAACAAAATATAAAAGAGTACTGATTAAGCTAAGCGGTGAAGCGCTTGCAGGTGAAAAAGGTTTTGGCCTTGACGAGCCAACACTGGATAAAATTGCGGAAACCATAAAAGAAAGTGTAGCCATGGGCGTACAGATTGCCGTTGTTGTCGGAGGCGGTAATTTCTGGCGGGGAAGAACAGGGGAAAACATGGAAAGAACCCGTGCCGACCATATGGGAATGCTGGCAACGGTAATTAACTCCCTTGCCCTTTGTGACGCATTTGAACGCCACGGCGTTCCCACCCGTGTACAGACGGCTATTGAAATGCGTCAAATAGCAGAGCCGTACATAAGAGGCAGAGCAATAAGACATCTTGAAAAGGGCAGAGTTGTTATTTT
>JAXJXW010000006.1:0-9326 GCA_036307325.1 Clostridia bacterium | reverse complement strand
CGCATACTATATTTCAATTAAAAATCAATACAAGGGCAATACATACACTCTTGCAAAGAGATTGGGAAGCTTCAGAAAAGCTTATGATTACCTTGTGGGAAAAGGATATGACGGAATTATTGTTGACGAGCTTGGGGAAGGGTATAACGAGTATATTGTTTTCAAACCTGAACAGATAAAATCGGCAACAGACAACATAGGAACTTTTGACGGCAATAATCCTGACATAAGATACATGATTGAGGTTGACGAGGACAGTTCAAAAGAAAACTTCGGTACATATGATTCTGTTAAGGCGAAAGAGATTGATAAAAGAGACAGGCGCATTAAGGAACTTGAAACACAGCTTGAAAATGCACATATGCAGCTTTTGTATAACGAAGGAAAGGGAATTGATACAGATGCAACGCTTAAAATAAGTGAGGAAATCATAAAAAACTATTCTTCTGATATTTCAAAAGTCAAGCTGCACCGTGATATAACTGCTTTCTTGCGGTCCGGACTATTTTAACATCCCCGTTTTTATAATGAGACAATTTTCATTTCGTGCCCCATGGCAGGGAGTACTTTTTCAAATAAATCCGAGGTTTTTATTTTTAAGCTTGATGTGTTAACACATGGATGGCACCCTATATATTCGCTCTGTGTTATACAGCTGTCAACAAGAAGGCAAACCTGCTTATCCCTATCATTCATCAACCCCATAATACTTACGGCTCCCGGTGTTATATCCAGATATTTTTCCATATCCTCACTGCTTGCAAAGGACAATCTGGCACTGCCTATTTGTGAAGAAAGGTCTTTGGTTTTAAATACCTTGTCCCCTGGCAGCATAAGAAGATAAAATGCAGTTTTTTGCTTGTTGCAGAGAAAAAGATTTTTACATATGGTCGCTCCCAGTGTTTCATCAATTTCCTTGCAAATATCCATAGTAAAAGCAGGTTCGTGATCTATGCGTTCATAGTCAATATTCAGTGAGTCCAAAAGGTCATAAACCCTGATTTCCTTGGGCAGTCTGCCTTGGGTATTCTGCGGCCTTCCTTTGAACAGTTCCATAAATGTCACTCCTTCGGTTGTTTTTTTGCAAGCTCAATAAGATAAGGGATACTTTGCTCAAATTTAAGCCCGTACCAATATTTTTCCGTTTCGTCAAGAGTGTTTTTTATACAGTCGCTCACAAAAGCCGCGGCGCTTTCAACGGCTTTCTTCATATCCTTATTTTGAATATAAAGGGCGATAAAAGCGGCGGAAAATAAGTCGCCTGAGCCAAAAAACACCCCCTCTTGCTTTTCAAAATCAGAAATAATAAAATCCTTGTTTTTTTCATCATAGCCTGCAGTTTCTATACGGCTTTTATTGTGAATCCCCGTTACAATGGGATTTTTTGAAATGCCTGCAAGCTTCAGAAGCACATTTTTTATATGGTTGGGATCAAATGCTGTTATATCCTCAGCATTTGTCATAATAAGAGCTTCCGTAATGTTGGGGGATATGAAATCAGCCCTCTTGCAAAGAGTGGAGAGCCTGTTTGCATAATCTTTATCAAGCCCCGAATAAAATTTGCCGTTATCAGCCATGGCAGGGTCAATAAACAAAACGGTATCTTCTTTTTTAAAGCGGTTTATAAAGGCTTCAACACGATCAATAAGCTCACATGAGCCAATGTAACCCACATGTATTGCATCAAAGGTCAAACCCAAAGCTTCCCAGTGCTCTGCAATGCTTTCAAATTGTTTTTCCAGTGAATGAAAAGTGTAGCCTTCAAATCCGCCTGTGTGTGTGGATAAAACGGCGGTGGGAAGAACAACCGTTTCTATTCCCAACGCCGATATAACGGGAAGTGCCACAGTGAGTGAGCACTTCCCAAAACAGGATAAGTCCTGTATAGTTACTATTCTTTTTTGTTTCATGAACTAACCTTCTTTATAACGAGTAACGCCTCTTATAAATGTCATACTGCTCGAAAAATTCGTTCTCTCCGTCTTTTTTAACATGCTGCAGATATTCATGTGTTTCAAAGGAATTATGGTCAATTTCGAGAAGACAAACCGCAATATTTGAGCAGTGGTCTGCAACACGCTCAAAGTTGTTTAAAATATCCGAAAGAACGAAGCCAAGCTCTATGGTGCATTCGCCCTGGCGAAGTCTTTCAATATGTCTGTTTTTGATTTTGTATTTCAGCTTATCTATTATCTGTTCAAGAGGCTCAACCTTTTTGGCAATATTCAAATCCTCTTTTACAAGTGCTTCAACCGCCAAAGACAGAATCTCACGGACAGCGTTTGCTATTGTGTTAAGCTCATGCTTAGCTTCCGAAGAAAATGAAATGTCTTTATCATGTATTTCCCGTGCGGCCTCCAAAATATTTACAGCATGGTCGGAAATACGCTCAACATCGCCGATAACATGGAGAAGCTGAGAAACCTCCAGACTGTCACGCTGGGAAATTGCCCTTTCCGAAATTTTAAGCAAATAAGAGCTTATCTTATCCTCGTACAGGTCGATTTCATCTTCGCTTGCAAGAATATTTTTTTCTTTTCCGCTATCAAAGCTCTCCAAAAGGTCGATAGATTCCATAAGTGATTTTTTTGATTTTGACGCCATATCAGAAACAAGTAAGCGGCACTTTTCAACTGCAAATGCGGGAATTGAAAGGAAACGCTCATCAAGTGTGAAGAACACATCATCGCCGGACTGCTTTCCTCTGATTGTAAGAATCGTAAGCTTTTCTATAAGTGAGCAGAACGGTATAAGAAGAATCGTTGAAATAATGTTAAATACCGTATGGAAAAGAGCTATAGAAAACGCCGTGGCTTGCTCTTGCATAAAGCTGAAATGCAAGAAAGAATTTAACAGATAGAAAACAACGGCAAAAACTATAACGCCCAACATCTTAATATAAACGCACGCAACGGCAACACGCTTTGCGTCACGGCTTCCGTTAATTGAGGAAAGCACAGGCGTAATTGTGGTACCAATATTTTGCCCGAGTATTATGGGAAGTGCAGTGGAAAAGGGTATAAGCCCCGTTTGAGCAAGAGCCTGCAAAATACCCACGGATGCGGAGGAGGATTGGATAACGGCGGTCAAAACAGTGCCTGAAATAACACCCATAATGGGATTTTCAAACATTATTAGCATATTTGAAAAGGTTGGTGAATTTTTAAGACCACTCATTGAATCGCTCATTGTTTCCATACCAAACATAAGCACTGAGAAGCCAATTAAAATTGTTCCAATGTCACGCTTTTTATCGGTTTTTGAAACCATTGTCATAATAATACCGATAGCGGTAAGAACAGGGGTGAAGGAGGAGGGCTTTAATAAGCGAATGAAAAAACTTTCTCCGCTGATTCCCGTTGTGCTGAGAAGCCACGCCGTAACGGTTGTACCAACATTTGCGCCCATTATAAGCCCGATTGTCTGTCCAAGCTTCATAATGCCGGAGTTTACAAATCCAACCAGCATAACGGTGGTAGCCGAAGATGATTGAATAATCGCGGTTACGATAAAGCCGAGAGCAAATGCCTTAAAACGGTTTGAGGTGAGTGTGCCCAAAATGGTTTCAAGCTTACTGCCCGAAAGCTTTTTCAGACCGTCTCCCATGACATTCATGCCATACAAAAAGAGAGCCAGTCCACCAATCAGTGTTAGTACAGAGAAAAAATCCATAAAAATCCTCCATATTCATGTTTTGTTATAAACCTGCCATCACCATAACTTACGAAACATTATATCATTATATATGTGACAAATCAAGCCATTTTATTTATTATATCTATTATTTGAAGGGGAGATGAGATTATAACATCGGCGTTTGCCTCTTCAAGCTCTTCTCTGCTTCTGAAGCCCCATAAAACGCCGATTGTATAAAGACCTGCGTTCTTACCTGTTTTCATGTCAGTTGCCGTATCGCCTATGTAAAGACACTCATGCTTTTTAACACCAAGCCGGTCAAGGAGCTTAAAAACTCCGTCAGGAGATGGCTTAAGGGGAGTGCCGTCAATACCGCCTTGGCAAATTTTTATAAGCTCGTCACCGAACAGTGCGTCAGATACCTTTTTTGCGGTGGAGTGGGGCTTGTTTGAGAGAATTGCCGATGTGATATTCATTTCCTTAAGCCTTGTTAAAAGCTCAGTAATATTTTCATATGGATGGGCAAGATACAAAAAGTCATTATCATATGTACTGTTGTATTCATTAAGCACACTTTCTGTCAGCTCCTCAGGAGCGCCCACTGTTTCTATCATGCGCTTAACCAAAACCTTTGCGCCGTTGCCCACAAGAAGCTTATATTTTTCCGTTTCAATGGCAGGTAAACCAAATTTCTTCAGTGCGTTGTTTGCAAAATACGCAATGGAATCCAAAGAATTAACGGTTGTGCCGTCCATATCAAAAATACATGCCTTTATCATTTTGTATTACTCCTTTAACGAAGAATTTTTATAATGCGTGAAGAGAAAATACGCCTTTTAAACGGAATTTTGTCAACAATAAAAAATATCAATAAAACAAGTGCTATTGATGAAACTGCCGATATATCCGCAATTAAGATATTGTCCGTAATGCTTTTTACTATAAAATATACTGCAATACACACGATTATGGGAAGAATATAGCCGATAAAAGCTAAGAGCAGGAAGGAGGCGGAATTCATCTGAAGCTTTACCGTATCGCCGACCTTTGCGCTTAAACCGTTTACTGCCGTAACCATGCTTGCGGTGGGCTTGCAGCCGCCGCCGCATTCTGAACAGTTTTCTCCGCAAGCGGAGGCTCTTTTTATTCTTACAACGGCATCTGTTCCCTTTAATTCAACAACTTCTCCGATTTGTTCCATTATATCACTGCCTTTCAAGCATACTGCGTGCATTTTCAAGAGATACATCGCTGATATTATCTCCGCTTATTATGCGTGCTATTTCACGAATGCGCTCATCCTTATTAAGTGTTTTCACGGTTGTTATAAAGCTTTCTCCATCCGTCTTTTTTTCAATAAGCAAATGATTATCGGCTTTTGAAGCAATAACGGGGAGATGAGTAATGCATATAAGCTGAAAATTCCTTGACAAGGATTTCATTTTATTGGCAATTTTTTCAGCCGCACGCCCTGAAACACCCGTGTCAATCTCATCAAATAAAAGTGTGGGCACTTTTTCAAAATCTGAAAATACAGATTTAACCGCAAGCATAATCCTGCTCATTTCACCGCCCGATGCAATTTTTGATACGGATTTCGGTGCTTCCGACGGATTGGTTGAAATAAGAAGCTCCGCAGCTTCTGCACCCAAAGTTGTAAGGTCACCGGGAGTAAGTAAAAACTCAACTCTACATCGGGGCATATCAAGATATTCAAGCTCCTTTTCAAGCTTCTTCGCCAGCTCGTTTGCAGCATGCTTTCGTGACTCTGTGAGTGCCTTTGCAATAAGGCTTGCATCATTGTAAAGCTTTTTTACTTTATCCTCAGCTTTTTTCCTGTTTGAATCAAAGCTCAGTAAAGCTTCAAGCTTTGAGCGTGCCTCATCATAGTACTTCAATATTCCGTCTATATCGGTATTGTATTTTCTTTTCAGCGTGTTTATAATGTCAAGCCTGTCTGCAATTTCATTTAGCCGATCAGGACTATATTCAATCTTAGACTTGTAGGAGCAGACATCCCTCGCAAGCTCTTCAAGCTCATAATAAAGGTCAGATGCCTTATCGGCAAAGACCTGAGCGTCTGTATCAAACTTCGTAAGGTTCTGCAATGAACGCATAGCGCAGTACAGACTTTCTTTTGCGCCTCCGTCATCAGAAATTGCACTGTAGGCAGTATTGGCGTCACGGCTTAAGGCTTCGGAATTTTCAAGCCGCTGCCGTTCTCCAATCAGGCTCTCCTCTTCACTGGAAGATAGCTCTGCCTTTTCAATTTCATCAATTCTGAACTGCAGATAGTCTATTTCCTCATCACGGGATTTTTCATCACTGCTTAAGCTTTTAAGCTGCCTGTCCGCTTCTTTATACTCATTGTATATGGCGGTGTATTCCTTAAGTAAATCCCGGTTTTCGGCATATTCATCAAGAAGGCTTATATGGGTTGATGTATCAAAAAGCATTCCACTGTCACGCTGGCCGTGTATAACAACCATTCTTTCGCCAATTGCTTTTAAAACCGATACATTTACGGCGCAATTATTTACATGGCAGACATTTCTGCCGTCAGCATAGATTTTTCTTGTTACAACAACTGTGTCATCGGCACATTCAATATCAAATTCAGCCAAAGCAGCACTGATTTCGGGAACAAAAAAAGTTGCGCTTACTTTTGCAAAATCACTGCCTGAGCATATCATTTCATGGGAACTGCGGAATCCCAGCACCATGTTTAATGAATTTATAAGAAGGGATTTGCCAGCACCTGTTTCGCCGGTTATTATATTCAGCCCCTTTTCAAATTCAACGGAAGCCTTTTCAATTACCGCAACATTTTCAATATCCAACTGTATAAGCATACATATTTCTCCTTATAGGGTCATGTTTCTTATTTTTTTGCAAAATTTCTGTGCGGCAGTCTCGCTTCTTGCAATGACAAATATAGTATCATCACCTGCTATAGAGCCTAAAAAATCAGGATGATGCGTTGCATCCAGTGCGGCGGCGGCGCCCTGTGCCATGCCTGAAAGCGTTTTTATAACAACAGTGTTTAACGCATAATCAACGCTTAACACGCTTTTGCTAAAAATGACGCTCATTTTATCCGAAACATCTTTTCCCTGTGACGGCTCATTCTGCATATAAACATATCTGCCTCGGCTATTAAGCTGCTTTAACAGACGAAGCTCCTTTATATCTCTGGAAACCGTAGCCTGCGTCACATCAAAACCGATTGAAGAAAGGGCAACTGTAAGCTCCTGCTGCGTTTCAATATCCTTATCGCTGATAAGCTCCAAAATTGCTTCATGGCGTTTGTTTCTCATTTTTTAATCTCCCGTCATTTTAATTTTTCCTGCAAAATATCATAAAAGCTCATTTCACGGCGATGCGCCAGAAATGCATGACAATTTGATTTTTTTATTACTATTTTATCGCCGTTTTCAAGGGAAATAAAAATCTGCCCGTCAACCGAAAGCTGTGACGGTTGATTTGCCATAACAACTATTTCCTTCGGCGGTATTACAATGGAACGGGCTCTCAGCATATGGGGGCAAATAGGTGTTATAAGCATGACATCGGCATCGGGTGAAAGTATTGGCCCGCCTGCGGCAAGGGAATATGCGGTTGAACCGGTGGGCGTTGCAATTATAATTCCGTCAGCACGGTAGCTGCAAATTGTTTTATCATTTCCTGTAACGGAAAAATCCATAAGCCTTGAAGAATCACCACGGCTCAGAACCGCTTCATTAAGGGCGTGATAAGTTCCCTCCGCCCTGCCTTGGGAATAATGGGTTATTTCAAGCATGTACCTGTCATCAAAATGTATATCGTCGCTTAAAAGAATGTCTGCCGCACCTTTTATATCACTGCTTTCAAATACGGAAAGATACCCCAGATGGCCAATGTTTATACCAAATAATATGTTTTGATAGGCTTCGCATCTTTTTGCTGCGGCAATAATTGTGCCGTCTCCGCCCAGCACTGCAACAACCTTGCAGGAGGAAAAAAGCTCGTCATCAGATTTTCCGTAAACATCAGGGAGGAATGCTGCGTCTTCCATCGGACAGTAAAGCTCTGCCTTGCCTTTTAGGTTTAAAATAAGTTCTTTTGCCGTTTCAAGGGCATTTTCTTTGTTGAAATTGACAATTAAGGCTATTTTTTTCAATCGGCACACACCCATTTCATAAAATCAAGCTTTATTATGTATAATTATACATCAATTAAGCTGAAAGGTCAATAAACAATATTAAATTTTCGTTACATGTATTGTATTTATCCCATTTATGGAATATAATGTACGGCGAAAGGATTGATGCGAATGGAGCAAAGTAAGATTGACAGAATCAATGCTCTTGCAAAGAAAAAGAAAACAGTCGGTCTGACTGATGCAGAACTAAAGGAGCAGGCAGCATTAAGGCAGGAATATTTGTCTGCCATTCGCAAAAATTTCAGACAAACTTTGGAAAGTATTGAGTTTAAAGAATGAGGTGTTGATTGTGAAAAGCTGTGAAATTTTCCTTAAGTCTATTGTCGATGTGAAGAATTTTGTCAACATTGTTAATTTGTGTGACTTTGATATTGACCTTGAATCCGGAAGGTATGTTGTAGATGCAAAAAGCATTATGGGTATATTTTCCCTTGACTTGTCAAAACCTATAACAATGCGTATTCACACTGATGATGGGGGAGACATAATGGAAAAAATGAAGCCGTTTCTTAAAAAATGATGTCGGCTTTAAAGGGGCAGGTCATACCTGCCTTTTTGCATTAACCCTATGAATAACACGGAAAAAATAATTAGGAGTATTACTTATGAGAATTGTGATTAAAGTCGGAACATCTACCATTGCACACCCGACAGGCAGATTAAATATAAGGCATATGGAATCCCTCTGTAAGGTTATAAGCGACATGAAAAATTCAGGAACAGAGGTTGTGCTTGTGTCTTCAGGTGCAATCGGCATGGGCGTGGGAAAGCTTAATCTTAAAACACGCCCTGAAGATATGCCCACAAAGCAGGCAGCGGCGTCAATAGGGCAGTGTGAGCTTATGTATACTTATGATAAGCTGTTTTCAGAGTACAATCATACGGTGGCACAAATTCTTCTTACCGGTTATGATGTGAATAATCATGAGGGGTATGAAAACTTTAAAAACACAATGAACCGTTTGCTTGAGCTTAACGCAATTCCCATAATAAACGAAAATGACACCGTTTCAACAGAGGAAATCGTAATAGGGGACAATGATACCTTAGCCGCCATAGTCGCAAAAAGTATGAATGCGGATTTGCTTGTTCTTTTATCGGATATAGACGGGCTTTATACGGCAGACCCACACAAAAACTCCCATGCAAGGCTTATAGAAACTGTTGAAATAATTGATGAGAATATAATGAGCCTTGGGGGAGCAGCCGGCAGCAGTCTCGGTACAGGTGGGATGCTTTCAAAGCTTAATGCGGCAAAAATGTGTGTTGAAAGCGGTTGTGATATGATTATATCCAACGGCAAAAATCCCGAAATTCTTTACGATATAGCAGAAGGAAAAAAAGTCGGCACAAGATTTGTTGCGGTTAGGAGATAATTCATGACAACCATTGAGATAATTAAAGAAACAAAGGAAAATTGCGTTGCAATTGCCACGGCAACCAGCCATATGAAAAAGACCGCACTTATAAATATGGCAAGGTGTATGCT
>JAXJXW010000005.1:0-2339 GCA_036307325.1 Clostridia bacterium | reverse complement strand
GACTAATAAGAAAATCGGCGGCAAGCTTGCCGCAGCAATAATTATCTGTGCGGCGGTGGCAGGTGCCGCAGTATTTGCCCTGACAAGCTGCGATGCCTTTGCACTTTTCGCCACCAACTTAATTTAATCTTTCTGAGAAGGTGTAATTTTGAAAAAGATAAAACAGTTCTTTTCTTTTTTGAAAAGGGCACTTGATTATCATCCTCTGATATTTTGCGCAGTTCTCAGCATAATTGAGAATTTTGCCATTGAAAGTATGAGTCGGCACAGTGTTATCAAGTGCTTGTCATATATTGCAAAAAGCCCCGTTGTATTTGTATACAACTCGCTTATTATAATGCTTACCCTTTCAGTGTGTTTGCTTTTCACACGCAGAGTTTTCGGCGTGGCACTTCTTTCTGCGCCGTGGCTTATATGCGGTCTTATAAACAGTGTTGTTCTGAGCTACAGGGTAACGCCTCTGGGTGCAATTGATTTTCAGATTGTTAAGATGAGTCTTATCCTTGTTTATCTGAGTAAGCCCCAGCGTATTTTGCTCTATGTCAGTGTAGCACTTTTAGTTGTGGGAATTGTTCTGCTATGGATAATAGGACCTAAGATAAGCGGCAAGGTGAATTACGGCAAAAACACGGCTTCTGTAATAGGTCTTTTAATATGTGTATTGATAGCGACAAATCTTGCCCTTAATTTCAAGGCAATCAGCAAGGATTTCGGCAACATTGCAGGTGCATATCAGGATTACGGGTTTGTTTACTGTTTTTCAAGCAGTATGCTTGACACGGGAATAAATAAGCCCTCCGATTATAATGAAAAGTCAGCTATGGAAAAGCTTGACCTTCTTCCTCCTACCACCGATAACAGTGAAAGCATTAAGCCTGACATTGTTTTAATCCAGCTTGAATCCTTTATTGACCCGAAAATTATAAAGGGATTGACTTTTTCCGACAATCCCGCACCTATTCACGATTATCTCCGTGAGAATTTTACAACGGGCAAGCTTAATGTTCCTTCGCTGGGCGGCGGAACGGCAAATACAGAGTTTGAAGTTTTAACAGGTATAAACCTTGACTATTTCGGTGCAGGGGAATATCCGTACAAAACCATAATGCTTGAACAGACCGCCGAATCCCTTCCGTTTAATTTGAAGGAGCTTGGCTACAGTGCTCACGCAATTCACAATCACACAGGTAATTTTTATGACCGTGACAAGGTTTATCCTCATATGGGCTTTGACACCTTCCAGTCTAAAGAATATATGTACAACTATGATACAACCGCCTATGGCTGGTGTAAGGACAAGGCTCTTACCGGAGAAATAATAAATGCCCTCACCTATACAGATGAAGAAAAGGGCATAACGGAGGACAAGCCCCGTTTTGTCTGGACAGTATCTGTTCAGGGGCATGGTGCGTACCCCTCCGAGCCTATTGCAGGGGCGGACAATGTTATCAAAATAGAGAGCGACCGTTATACCCCGTCAGAGCTTTGCGCTCTTCAGTATTATATAAACCAGATTTGGGAAATGGACATGTTTTTGGGCAGCTTAATATCTGCTGTTGAAAGCAGGGGCAAGCCCACCCTTATTATAGCCTACGGCGACCATCAGCCAAGCATTGGTCTTGAAGCTGAGGATTTGACAACGGGGGATTTATACGCAACAGAATATGTTACATGGAATAATTTTGGTCTTGAAAAATCAGATAGCAAGGAGCTTGCTTCTTATGAGCTTTCAAGCGAAATAATGAGTATGCTTGGATTTAACAACGGCAATCTCACTAAGCTTCACCAGCTTAAGCAATCAGCGGATTCCACCCTTTCCGATGAAGCTTACCAAGAGAGCATAAAGTTCTTCGCCTATGATATGCTTTACGGAAAGAACTATATCTTTGGGGGAAATAAGCCCTATATTGCAACTAATATTCAAATGGGTACCATTCCCATTGAGCTTGAAACAATTAAGGTTATGGGCAATTCCATATATGTTCAGGGAAGCGGATTTACGGATAAGAGTAAAATTTTTATAAACGGAGAAAAGCTTGGAAGCACCGTAATGCTCAGTCAGTACAGTCTTATGGCTTCCGATATAACCATAAATGAGGGTGACTCTGTAAGCGTCGGTCAGGCGTCAAGCAAGCGTGAAGTTTTGAGTTACTCCAATCCCATTACCTATAGCCTGTCTCAACATTTTATAGAACAACCCCTTGACAATATTGCAGTTTCTCAATAAAAACAAAAATGTCAAGTAAAATTTCAAATATTTATGAAATTTTACTTGACATTTGCTCTGTGATTTATTATAATGTCATAGTAACATCTGGGTGTAGCGCAGTTTGGTAGCG
>JAXJXW010000004.1:0-4848 GCA_036307325.1 Clostridia bacterium | reverse complement strand
ATATTGTTTATGGCACGAAGGGAATTTGTTTCCTTATAAAAAATTTCCGCAGGATACCTGTTATCAATCTTGTTTGAGAAATTGGCAAACGCATCTGCGATATAGCTTGCACGGGGAACGGAAATTGAAAAACGCTGCTTTCTTAACGAAGGCTTTTTCCTTATAGCTTCAATTTCGTCAACCTGGCTTATTATTTTCTTTGCATACCTTAAGAACTCTTCACCCTCGGCAGTTATGGACATACCCCTTGCAGAGCGTTCAAATATGGTAATTCCGATAGAATTTTCAAGCTCTTTAATAGCGCGACTGAGGTTGGGCTGATTCATATACAAATTTTCCGCTGCTTTATTTATAGACCCTGTTTTTTCCACCTCAACAGCATATTTTAAATGCAAAAGGTTCATCGACTTCACCCCTCAGATATATTATATCTTTTTTTCCGTATTTGTCCATTATTTTTTTGCAAAATTTTGCAATAAATTCACATGCATACAAAAAAATGTATTTTTGCAGACATGTGAATTACCGCACATAAAACTGTTTTACCCGTCATATATTTTGGTGAAAGCTTAAAATATATGGAGGCGAAGAAGTGAAAGAATATATATCCGCAAGAGTAATAACTCTGGCAGAATACATTATAGATAATCAGGCGACTGTCCGTGCCGCCGCCAAAAAATTTGCACTTTCAAAATCTCTGGTACATAAAGATGTGACCGTAAGACTTTCAAAAATGGACCCGGTGCTTGCACAATCGGTGAAGAATGTTCTTGATCACAACAAGGCTGAGCGTCACATACGGGGCGGCATGGCAACCAAGCTGAAATATGAGAAAAAGCGCACTGCCGAAAGCAAATGATTACTTGTGATTTAAAATAAATATTGCACCTATACACATTGCCGTCAAAAACAGTGCCGCAATAATTACATAGGCGTTTGCCTTTGATTTCTGCTCGTCCCCATGCTCCAATAAGCCGCTGCGGCGAATGGCATTTACAAAGGGTTTATAAACAATCAGTGTAAATGCAGTATTAAGACCGCTTTTTATAATATTAAAGGGCAAAAATATGGGCACAAGCATTTTTACCACTTCACTGCGGGGCATACCGTAAAAAATAGGAGTGAGAAAATAGTTCCATACAATCATTGAAGCAGTCATGGCAAACATACCTGTCACAAGTGCTATTACCGCACCTGACATTGTTCTTCTTTTTTGATAGATAGCTGCAGCTACTGCCGCAAATGAAACGGTTGATACAATATTCATTATACACCCTATGATGTTAGTGTCACTTATTGTTATCATTTCAATGAAAGATACAATTACGGACATTAAGATTGCACTAAGGGGTCCGTAAATGAAGCCGCCGATTACAATGATAACATCCTTAGGATCATACTTCAAAAAACCTACCGTACTTATGGGGAGTCTTCCCACAAAAGTGAGTATGTACCCTATGGCACACATCAGGGCCAAAAGCACATATTTTTTTGTTTTACTCGTACTTGTTCTGTTCATAATACATCATACCTTTCCAAAAAAATAAGCAGCCCCCAAATATTCGGGGACTGCTTTTTTACATAATTAAAACGCCGTAAGCTTCATCAGCTTCATCTTCTCTCATCCGGACTATAACCGTCGGTCACAGAATTGCACTGCGTCAACCTTGCAAAAGCAAAGCTCGTGGACTTTTACCACCGGTAGGGAATTTCACCCCTCCCCGAAGACCCATATTAAATTTTTATTTATCAGAAGCTTTTTCAGTTTCCTCGGAAGTTTCATCCTCCGTTTTTTCTGAACTTTTTGCACTTTCCTCCTCAGCGGCTTTGGCAGCTTCTTCAGCTTCCTTCGCTCTTTCCTTTGCCCACTTGTCAAGGTACTCCTTTATGGCATCTTCATTAACATCTACATCCATATCTTCGAGAGCTTCGTCAAGCTTTTCAAGGGCTTTTTCCTGAAGAACGCTTGTCTGATAATCCTTAAATTCATCAATATCAGTATTTATTTCGTATTTCTTGATTACATGGTAGCCGTAAGATGTTTTAACAGGCTTTTTTGTATATTCGCCGATTTCAAGATTCTTTGAGGCTTCCTCAAATTCACTTACCATCTCACCTTCGCCGAACAGATAAAACTTGCCCTTGCTCATGCCGGGGTCTTCATTATATTCTTCAATCAAATCGTCAAAATCCGAACCCTCATCAAGCTT
This sequence comes from Clostridia bacterium, assembly GCA_036307325.1. Taxonomy (GTDB): domain Bacteria; phylum Bacillota; class Clostridia; order UMGS1883; family UMGS1883; genus UMGS1883. The sequence goes on along the minus strand of JAXJXW010000004.1, from coordinate 2,638 downwards.
TTTAATTACTTCCTCTGCAAGAGCCTTTGCTTCCGCATCTGTTCTTGCTTCCTTACCATCCTCGGAGTTTTGTTCTGTGGAAATCAGAACATGCTGAACTCTCCACTTATCCTTGTAAGCTTCAAGGAACTGTTTTTCAATTTCATCATCATTTTCTCTGAGCTCTCCGCCGTCTTTTGTAAACTCCTCAAAAAGCTTCTGATAGATTTCACAAATTGTGAGATAACGGTCAAAAGCCTTGTCGGTTGTACGGGCAGAAATAAGAAATTGCTTGTAGTTGTCAATTCCCTGATAATTTTCTTCAATAAGAGTTTTCTTCTGCTCTGTGATGGTTTTCTGAATTTCTTTACCGTCTTTTATGTCATACTTTTCAGCAAGCTGAATAGCTGCCGCCATCTGCCTGATCTGGTCAACAGTGTTTGTATACATAAAGTCAGACACTGTCATGCCTTCCTCAATCTCCATGTTTTCCCAATCTTCACCGTAATACATTGCATACTGGGACATGTTTTCATAAACAAGACTGTAAATAAAGTTAAAATCTGCCTGAGTTATTTTCTCTTTTCCTACAGTCATCACTACTGAATCATTAAGTTCTTTGTCATTATCTGTTTTTGCAGAAAGCCTGCCGTCTTTTCCTCCGCAGGCACAAAGGCTGAGTGCCAAACAAAGAACAATCGCAATAATTGCCGTAATCTTTTTTTTCATCGGAATACTTCCCTTTCTTTTTTAATGTAAATCAAAATACTTCCTCATTATACACTATCAATTCTTATTTTGCAAGTAATTTAACACATTATTTACTTTTTCAAGAATCTCATTTTCCTTCAGATTTTTTTCACGAAGGAGTATATATGGATTTTCCCCTGCCCCGAAGAGTATTTTTCCCCGATTTTTTGAAGCAAGAGACGCCACGGCATCAACCATATCCCCCGTTAGAGAGGCTATTTTAAACATAATTCCCCCTTCACAGGCGCAAATTTCCTTAATACCGGCCTTCTGTGCACTCAGCTTTGTCATCTGAATTTCCAGAAGATTATATGTTTCATAAGGAATTTCACCGTAACGATCCTCAAAGCTTTCCTCTGCTTTATAGCGGTCGCTTAAATCCTCAATGGCGGCAATGAGCTTGTATGCCTCTATTCTCAAATTTGATGAAGGTACATAGCTTTCGGGAATGAAGGCGTTAATATCGAGGTCTATTACCGTTTCCGGCACTTCCTCCTTCTTAGGCTTGCCCAACGCTTCATTTACCGCTTCTCCGAGAATTTCACAGTACATATCATAACCCACGCTTGCCATAAACCCGTGCTGCTCAGGACCAAGCACATTGCCTGCTCCCCGTATTTCCAGGTCACGCATTGCAATCCTGAAGCCTGAGCCGAACTCTGTAAACTCCCTTATTGCACGAAGGCGTTTTTCCGCCGTTTCGTCAAGAATTTTATTTTTTCTGTAGGTCAGATAGGCATAGGCAAGTCTGTTTGTTCTGCCCACTCTTCCCCTGAGCTGGTAAAGCTGGCTCAAGCCCAGATTATCAGCATTTTCCACAATGATTGTATTTACATTGGCAATGTCAAGACCCGTTTCAATTATGGTGGTGCAAACAAGAATGTCTATTTCGCCGTTTTGCACTTTGAGCATCACATCATCAAGGTCTGTTTCATTCATTTTTCCATGCGCCACGCCTATGCGTGCATTGGGAATCATGCTGCTTATCCTTTCAGCCGCTTTATATATGGTTTCAACGCGGTTGTGCAGATAATATACCTGGCCTCCCCGTGCTATTTCACGCTCTATGGCGTTTTTTACCACTGCCTCGTTATATTCAAGAACATAGGTTTGAACGGGGTAGCGGTCATCAGGGGGTGCCGAAAGCACGCTCATATCTCTTATGCCTATCATTGCCATGTGAAGTGTTCTCGGTATAGGCGTTGCACTGAGGGTAAGCACATCCACATTTTTCTTCATTTCTTTTATTTTTTCTTTATGAGTTACGCCAAAGCGCTGCTCCTCGTCAACAATCAGAAAACCAAGCTTTTTAAAGCATACATTTTTTGCAAGAAGCTTGTGCGTACCCACAACTATATCGCATTCACCGCTTTGAAGCATTTTAAGGGTTCTTTTGCTTTCAGAGGGGGTGCAAAAACGGGAAAGCATTCTTACGGTTATGGGAAAATCCTTCATTCTGTTCACAAAATTCTGGTAATGCTGGGATGCAAGTATTGTGGTTGGTACAAGATACGCAACCTGGTATCCGTCCATAACGGCTTTAAATGCTCCCCGCATTGCAACCTCTGTTTTGCCGTAGCCCACATCTCCGCACAAGAGCCTATCCATGGGGCGGCGGCTTTCCATATCCCTTTTCATTTCGTCAACGCTTCGTAATTGGTCCTCTGTTTCTTCATAGGGGAACAAATCCTCAAATTTATGCTGCCAGGGCGTGTCTTGGGAAAATGCCACACCTTCGCTTTTTTCACGCTCTGCATAAAGAGCAACAAGCCTTTGTGCCATATCCTTGATCTCCTTGATGGTGCATATATCTTCAAAAAAGCAACGGCATTCTTCAACGCTTTCCAATCTGAGTATAGCTTCAAAGAGTCTTTTGATGCTTTCTGTTTGCAAATGATCCATGTTATCT
>JAXJXW010000003.1:0-3792 GCA_036307325.1 Clostridia bacterium | reverse complement strand
GTTTTCAGCCACACGGGAGCTGACAGCAAATATTTTAATAAGTACGGAAATTTTGACAGTGTAGGTGCTTTTCAATCGAAGGATTCACCCTATTACAGCTGGTACAAATTTATACACTATCCCGATAAATATGAGTCGTGGTGGGATTTTGACACCCTTCCCAATGTAAATGAGCTTGACGAAGGCTATATTTCATATATTGCCGAAGGGAAGAATTCCGTTATAAAGCAATGGCTTCGCCGAGGTGCTTCAGGCTGGAGGCTTGATGTTGCAGATGAGCTTCCCGATGAATTTATTAAACGGCTGAGAGGTGCTCTCAAAAAGGAGGACCCTGACGCTCTTCTTATCGGCGAGGTTTGGGAGGATGCCAGCAACAAGATAAGCTACGGCACAATGCGAAGCTTTCTGTGGGGAAAATCTCTTGACAGTGTTATGAACTATGTGTTCCGCAAAGCCGTTCTTGACTATCTTCTCGGCTTGGGTGCAGAGCTTTTTTCCATGCGCCTTAAATCACTTTTTGAAAATTATCCCCTTGAGGCTCTTTACAGTGCAATGAACCTGATTTCGGGGCATGATGTTCCCCGTGCCATGACGGTTCTTTCAGGTGCGCCCGATTTTCGCTCCCTTACAAGGCAGGAGCAGCATGATTATGTTATAGATGGTGCATCGCTCTCATTGGCACATAAGAGAATTGAGCTTGCATTTGCTTTGCAGATGACTCTTCCCGGTGCTCCCTGCATCTATTACGGTGACGAGGCAGGCGTGACAGGCTACGCCGATCCCTTTAACAGAACGCCCTTTCCCTGGGGCAGTGAAAAATGCGCCCTTGCAGACACGCTTAAGCTTCTTACCTCCGTAAGGAATCAGTATCAGTGTCTTCGCACAGGTGATTTCACCGTTCTGTATTACTTTAACAGTGTTATTTGTTATATGCGTTCCATTGAAGGGGGAAAGGATATTTTCGGAAAAGAAGCCGAAGATTCAAGCATAATTACCATTGTAAATTCAGCATTTGAATGTGAGCATTTATCCCTTTGCCTTAATCGTTTCGGCGTCATAAGCGCAGTTGACATTTTAACGGGTGAAGAATATACCCATAACCGCAGATTTGAGTTTGACCTTGCACCCTGCTCATTTAAGTTGCTTAAGCTTGAAAGGAAAGAACCCGAATGTATAAAAATACAATACACACAGTAACAATAAGCGCACTTTCCTCGGAAGGGGCAGGTATAGCACATCTTGAAAACGGCTTGACGGTTTTCGTTCCCTGCGCCGTTACAGGTGACACGGCTGAAGTTTTAATTATAAAAGAAACAAAAAGCTATGCCGTTGCAAAGCTTTTAAGTATAAAAGAGCCTTCTTCGGAAAGAACCTCTCCCCCCTGCCCCATTTTTCAAAAATGCGGCGGGTGTGATTTACAGTCACTGAACTATGATGCGCAGCTTGAATTTAAAAAGGATAAGGTTTTAAGTGCCCTTCAAAGAATAGGCGGGTTTGAAGGTGCTGCCATAGGCTCCGTCACGGGAAGCAGGGAAATATTTTTTTACCGCAACAAGGCGCAATTTCCCGTTGCCGAAGAAAACGGCAGGCTTGTTTTGGGCTTTTTTGCGCCCCATTCCCATAGAGTGGTGCCCACACGGAGCTGCTGCCTGATTGACAAGCGCATTACGGAAATTGCAAATTTTATAATTGACTTTGCAAATGAAAACCGAGTTACCTCGTTTGACGAAAGAACTCTTAAGGGTGAGCTAAGGAAAATTTGCATACGGGCAGGAAAAGCTGAAGCCGTTGTTGTTCTTGTATGCGCAAGGCATATAAAGGCCTTTGAAAAGCTTACCGAGGCTTTGCGTCTTAAATTTCCAATTATTAAGGGCGTGGTTGAAAACTTCAACAGCTCTCCTTCCAATACCATTTATTCGGACAAGGACAGAATTTTGTTTGGAACGCCTTATATAACTGACAGTATAGGTAATATAAAATACAAAATACATTATCGCAGCTTTTATCAGGTAAATCCTTACACCACAGAGCTGCTTTACGAAAAGGTCAGAGAGCTTTGCGGAGACTGCAGCGATAAAACGGTGTTTGACCTTTACTGCGGAACGGGCACAATAGGTCTTTTCCTTGCAAAAAGCGTTAAAAAGCTTGTAGGCGTGGAAATAGTTCCCGAAGCCGTTATAAACGCCAAGGAAAACGCCGCACTGAATTCAGTTTCCAATGCTGAATTTTATTGCGGTGCGGCGGAAAAAATCGCTCCAGCTTTAATAAAGAATTCCTATTCGGCAGATATTGTTGTTCTTGACCCGCCCCGTAAGGGATGCGGCGAAGACCTTCTCCGTGCAATAGGTAAAATGAGTCCTGAAAAAATTGTTTATGTATCCTGTGACCCTGCCACCATGGCACGGGATGCAAAAAAGCTTTCGGAATATGGCTATGCTCTTTCCGAAAGCCATATATTTGACCAATTCCCACAGACAAACCATGTTGAGTGTATCGTTTTGCTGCAGCAAAACGATACATCGATATAAATCTCTTGCGAGATTTACTATATATCCTGACGGATTCGATATGTGCTGATGCACTCGATATGCTTCCTTCGGAAACGAGATTTATATCATATCGAAAACGAGCACAGCGAGTTTATATCGAATTTTGCGGCTCAAAATATATCGAACACGCTAAAGCGTGTATATCGACAAAGGAGAAATTATAAAGGTTGAAAATAAAAATTTATTGAGAGAAGAAAGTATTGATCTCGCAATAGAAGTTTCTGATATATGTGATAATATTAAAGGTTGTTCTATATATGTAAATCAATTATTGAGATGTTCTTCTTCAATTGGTGCGAACTTGCACGAGGCTAAATACGCTCAAAGCAAAGCAGACTTTATAAATAAATTGGAAATATCTTTGAAGGAAAGCTTTGAAACAGAGTATTGGTTAGAATTATTATATCGCAAGAAAAAGATTAATGAAGCTACATATGTAAAAGATATTTTAGATAGAATAATCACAAGGAACAATTTAGATATAACAAATGCCAAAACACCTGATAGAACATTAGCACGCACTTTACAAACTTATTCGTTTAGCACAGATTATGGAACAGAGAATATTTTTTACAGTGTTTATGGAGTTTAGTCACGAAAGGGTATATGGGCGTTAGTGAATTATTCTCTTGATGCAATGGGATGTATGATAACTTGTGATGACGAGGCTTTCAGTGAAGGCAAAGAAAAATTACACCAGCATATATTTCGTGAGCGTAATCCCAAATTGATAAAATTAGCAAAGCAAAAATTCAAGAATGAGCATAATGGCAGATTATATTGCGAAATATGTGAATTTGATTTTGTAGATAAATATGGAGAGTTAGGAGATGGTTTTATAGAGGCTCATCATGCAAAACCTGTTTCAAAGATGGTTGATGGAGAAAAAACGAATATAAACGATATTGTTATGTTGTGTTCTAACTGCCACAGTATGATACACAGAAGAAAACCTTGGATTGGTAAAGATGAGTTAAAATTGTTGTTAGTTAAATGATACTGTATCAGACACCACATAAGGCATGTGGAGACGGTTGTACTTTTGTCCAAACTAAAATCAAGTTAGTCGGTTTCTGTTGAATTAGACCTTGAACATTTTAAAATGACATAATTGAAAACAAATACAAAACAGAGAGTATGGCTTTGGTTTCTAACCAAGCTGTACTCTCTGTCTGTTTATAACGGTCACAAACGCACTTAAAACGATCCGTATCGCATTTTATTCTATTCAAGGTCAAATTAC
>JAXJXW010000002.1:0-2967 GCA_036307325.1 Clostridia bacterium | reverse complement strand
GATTATATAAATGCAAAGCGAGTAAAAAGACAATCTCATATTTCCAGAAAATGGTTCAGAAACTAATGCGAATAAAATAAATTTTCTTACCGGGGGTTATTATGAAAGATAAAAACGGATGTGTGAGCATTGCAATCCTTTGCGGAAGCACTGTGCTTGCTAAATATATGGTTGCAATGCCCCATTATATGGTGCGTGAAAGCGCAAATGCAGCATGGATTCCCATGATTTTGAAATGCGTTTCGGCTTTTATAGCAATTTTGGTGACAGTTATGCTTTATAAGCCTTTTGTAGGAAAATCTTTTGAAGAGGTTGCGTTTATTGCATGCGGAAAAATCGGAAATGTTATAGTCAGATATATTTATGCCATAGCATTTATTTTGTTTGGAGCAGGCATTTTCAGGCTTCTTATTGAGGCACTTCATTCGGTTATGGGAAGTACTGCGCCATATGAATATTTTGCTGTATTTGTTATTGCCGCAGTTTTTGTGGGGGCTTGGCATGGAGTTAAAAGTTGTGTAAATCTCAGCGCGGTTATTTTCCCTTTTATAGTTTTATCGCTGCTTATGCTCACAATAGTTCTCATTCCTCACTACAGAATCGACAATGCTTTGCCTGTGCTGGGGAATGGGCTTGACAGTATAATAAGCTGCTCGTTTTTTAGATATTCGGGCTTTCACGAATTGGTTTTAATATTATTTCTTGCGTCAGAGATGGGGAGCTTTTCTGATTTAAAAAAAACTGCGTTTTTAAGCCTTGGCATAAGCGGTGTTTTTTCAATTCTTCTTATAGGGGCGTATTGCCTGACAATTCCGTATCCTGCTTCCGCAAGGTTCTTTCTGCCGCTATACCAGATGACAAGAATGATTAAGGCGGGAACCTTTCTTCAGCGGCTGGAGCCACTTGTGGTATTTATATGGGCAGGTCTTATTCTTTGCAGTATGTGTGTGCGCTTCAGCTTTGCATCAAGAATGATGGGAAATAGCAGCAGTTCCCAAAAAGCGTTTGTACCGATTGTGGTATTTATTGCGTTTTTTATTGCAATGCTTCCCAGCTCTGAAACAGAGGCATTTAAAGCTTATGGCAGCTTGCTGACATTCGGCGGTTTGTTATTTCCCATAATACCTATTGTAATAACTGTAATTGCAAGAATAAGAAGGAGAAATGCGGCATGAAAAAGGTGATTGGACTGTTATTGGTTTTACTGACCCTGTCCTCCTGCGGCTACGGCGAGGACATTGACAAGCAAGCTTTTGTAATTGCCGTGGGGGTAGAAGAGGGAACGCAGTATAATCTTCGGACAACCTTTGTTTTTGCAAACCCATCTTCACAAGGGGGAGAAGAGGGCAAAAGCAAGGATTCTGAAAAAAGTGAGGATATTGTAACGATTGAAGCACCCACAATACATTCTGCCATAAGAAGATTAAATTCTGTAAAAAGTAAGAAAATCAATATGACTCATACAAAAATTATTGTTTTATCCGAAGAGCTTGCGAAAAAAGGGGTGAAGAGCCTTATCGACGGGTTTGTAAGCGCAAGAGATTTCAGACCCAACACCTTTGTGTGCGTATCTGTGGGCAGTGCAGATGAATATTTACGAAGTGTAAAACCGAAGCAGGAGGCGTTTGTTGAGAAGTATTATGACCATATGATGCGAAAAGTGGTTACAGACAGTGTGAATGAGGCGTATTTATACTATTTGTATTTCAATATGGAAGACGGAAGCTGTGCAAGTATTGTGCCGCTGGTGGGTAAAAATGAAGATGATTTCCCAAAGGAAAAAACAAAAGAAACCATATATGATGATTTTGCAATAAATGAATATGCCGGACAAATAGCGGAAAAGGCAGAAAATAAGGCAGAAATAACAGGCAGTGCTATTTTTAACAGTGACAGAATGATTGGAAAAATAGGAAGCCTTTACACTGACATTGCAAGATTTATCGGAGGTGAGTTTTATCCCGATAATTACAGTATTACAAATCCGTCAACAAACGAATATGTAACGGTTAGACTGCTCCAGAATTCCAAACCGACTGTAAAAACCAATATAAACGGCCATAAACCCACCGTACAAATCAAAATTCCCATCAGCATAGAATATATTGCTCCATCGGGAATTGAAACGAAAGAGGAGTCGGACAGTTTTCTGAACTATATGTGCATTCAGCTGGAAAACAAGGCAAAGGAGCTTATAAATTATACCCAGCAGGGGGAGGGAGCAGATTTTCTCGGCATTGGTGAAGCGGTAAAGAAGCATTTTCTGGATATAAATTCCTGGCAAAGCTTTAACTGGCGTCAAAAATATAAAAATGCAGAAATAGATGTTGATTTTGAAGTTAAAACTATTAACTTCGAGGAAACGAGGTAACTATATGAATGCATATAAATATGTTTTTTTGGTATTATTTCTTTGGTGTATTGTATATACAATTTCCTTTGCGTTTAATTGCATAAAAAACGGGAGAATTTTTGAAACAATAAACGCATTTTTGTGTATAGCGGCGTCAATTTGGCTTTGCGCCGCATATATTCTTTGATTTTTTTTATGTAAATTATTGCAATTTCATCAATTTTGTATTATTATATTGTCAGAACATACAAGGTTGGTGTTTTTAATGAATCAGACAAAGGTAAACAAAATTGTAATTTCAGCAGTATTTGCGGCACTTATATGTGTGATGACTATGTTTTTCCCCATAAAGCTGCCAAACGGTTATGCAAATTTAGGTGACTGCTTTATTATTCTTGCAGGCTGCGCTGTTGGACCTATATGGGGTGCCGGTGCTGCGGCTATCGGGGCTTCATTGGCAGACCTTTTGCTGGGATACGGATTATACGCTCCGGCGACCTTTGTTATAAAGGCACTTATGGGAATTGCAGTTGGGCTTATTTTCTCAAAGCTCAGGAATAAGAATTTATTTGCAGCCGCTTTAGTTTCTGCCGTTTGTGCGGAGATTATTATGG
>JAXJXW010000001.1:0-6853 GCA_036307325.1 Clostridia bacterium | reverse complement strand
CATATTCTCCTTGCAGGAAACAGATATTCCTGACAGAATTTCCGATTCGGGAATGTTCGGCGTAACAATGGAAGCAATGGGAAAAAGCTCCTCAATCAGTGTGGCTACCGCATCGGTTTTTATCAGCTTTGAGCCGCTGGTGGCAACCATAACGGGATCAACAACAATATTCTTTGCCTTGTAAAACTTGAGTCTATCGGCGATTACCTTAATCAGCTCTGCCGATGAAACCATACCGATTTTTACCGCATCGGGGAAAATATCCTCAAATACGGCATCTATTTGTTCTTTTAAAAATTCCGGAGTTGACTCCAGAATTCCACGAACGCCGGTTGTGTTTTGCGCCGTAAGTGCAGTAACTGCACTCATGGCATAAACACCATTCATTGTCATTGTTTTAATATCTGCCTGAATACCGGCGCCTCCGCAGGAATCACTGCCTGCGATTGATAATGCTGTTTTCATCGTCTTAACTTCCTTTCGATTTTTTTGCATTATTTTTGTTAAGCGACAGAAAGTGGTGCCCCCGACCTGCCGCATATGATTTTTATATTATCCTTTTATGACTGCCGCCGCCTTTTCTTTAAGCTCTGCCGCAGCACTTTGTATATCATCTGATGCAAAAATTGCCGATACAACGGCAATACCGTTCATACCTCCGCCTGTCAGCTCCGAAGCATTATCAAGGCTGATACCGCCAATAGCCACGGAAGGAATAGAAACACAAGAGCAGATTTCCTGCAGCTGCTCCTTTGTGATGCGAATTGCATTTTTCTTCGTGGGTGACGGAAAAACCGCGCCTACGCCGATATAATCCGCACCTGCTTTCTCAGCAGCCTGTGCCTGCATTGGTGTTTTTGCCGTTGCTCCTATAATAAAGCCCTCAGGGAGCTTTGAGCGTAATTTGCTTACGGGAGTATCCTCAATTCCCACATGAACGCCGTCTGCGCCGCTTTTAAGTGCCACCTCTGCATTGTCGTTAATAATAAGCGGCACATTATAACGGCGGCAAATTTCCTTTACCTTAATAGCCTCCCGTACAAATTCCTCTTCGGGAAGGTTTTTCTCACGGAGCTGAAGACATGTAACTCCGCCTTTTAAAGCGTCTTCTATTTGCTCATATAATGTCTTCTTTCCAACCCAGCTACGGTCGGTAACGGCATATAGTAATAACATTTCTTTAGTAAGCTTCATTTTAAATCTCCAAAATATTTTTCTACATCTTTACACATCATAGCTCCACTCATCACGCACGCCCCGTCAGCACCGTGCTTTCGCACTTCGGCTATGTTTTCGGAGCTTATACCCCCAATGGCATATACGGGAATAGAAACACTTTCACATACGGCTTTTAAAAATTCAAGCCCTCGCCCGGGCAGGCCCTTTTTGCAATCCGTGTTGAAAACATGCCCTGCGGTGATATATGTGCAGCCCAGCTTTTCGGCTTTTATGGCATCCTCCGCCGAGTGGCAAGAGGCGCCAAGCACGGAAAATTTTGCTCTGTCTGCATGGGAAATCGTACAGAGAACATCAAGGGGAAGATGAATTGCCCTGCACCCCAGCTTTTCTGCAGCTGATGTAAAGGTATGAAGAATACAAGGGGTATTATATCTTTTGCAAATTTCAATAACATCACTTGCAAGCTTCATATATTCAGCCTCGCTCATATCCTTTTCACGAAGGATAATGCCTGTGGGTTTTGCTGCCGCAATTTTTTTTATGCGAGAGAGAAAATTTTCACAACAAAGCTTCCTATTCGTTACGCATAAAATATCAGACATACAGATAATCATTCAGAACAGGCTGCAAGCCCTCATCTGAAATATCTTCATACATCTTAGTAAGGCTTCTGTTATCATCTATTTCAAACTGTTCGTCACCCTGCACACCGTCTGTCTCCTTTCCGTTATATTTACTTTCATGGTCGCCTATGCCTGTGGAAACACCTGCCGAAACCTTTGTTGCGGCAATCTTTACAATACCGTTGCGGAACTGTGCGCTCTCACGAGAGGATACTGTAATTCCCACAAACGGAAGAAAAATGCGGTACGCACAGATTATCTGGCAAAGCTGTTTTTCGTGAACATCCATGGGGTTGATTTTATCGTTGTTTATAATAGGCCGAAGCCTTGGACACGAAAGCGACATTTCAGCATGAGGGTATTTTCGTTGTAAATAGTAAACATGCAGTGCACTTGCCAAAGCATCCTTACGAAAATCGGACAAGCCAAGAAGTGCGGAAAAAGCCACGCCCCGCATTCCCCCCATAAGAGCACGCTCCTGTGCATCAAAGCGGTAGGGCCATACTCGTTTATGACCGAGAAGGTGAAGCTGCTCGTACTTGTCGGCATCATATGTTTCTTGAAATACCGTTACATAATCTGCGCCGCATTCATGAAGATATTTATATTCATCAGTATTGACGGGATATATTTCAAGCCCCACCATACGGAAATACTTTCTCGCCAGCTTGCAGGCTTCCCCGATATAATTCACATCGCTTTTGGCTCTGCTTTCACCGGTGAGAATAAGAATTTCCTCCATGCCGCTGTCTGCAATGATTTTCATTTCGTGTTCGATTTGCTCCATTGTCAGCTTCATACGGTTAATATCGTTATAGCAGTTAAAGCCGCAGTAAACACAATAATTCTCACAATAATTGGCAATATAAAGGGGTGTGAACAGATAAACAGTATTGCCGAAATGCTTGCTTGTTTCCAGTCTGGCTCTTTGTGCCATTTTTTCAATAAACGGTTCGGCGGCAGGGGAGAGCAGTGCTTTAAAATCCTCTACGGAGCAGGTTTCGTGCTCCAATGCCGCAGCTACATCCTTAGAGGTGTATTTTGAATAATCAAATGAGTTCATATGCTCCATCACATTTCTACAAATATCCGATTCAATCCTTTCCATACCGGGAAGGTATTCCATGTGGTTTGTACGATATGACGGATCTGTTTCCAGCTTGTGCTTTTTTTCCAAAGCCTGAGGAGAGAGCTTTTTTGAATCTACAAAAAACTGATTTCCCATATTAAGCCCCCCTTAATCACGCAAAAAGCCTGTCAATGGGTCAGAAGCAGCTGCGCCTCTGGTAAGAACTCTCCCAAGACCCGAAAGGTATGCCTTTCTGCCTGCTTCAATTGCCTGACGAAAGGCTGAGGCCATCATTGGAAGGTTGCCAGCCGTTGCAAGAGCAGTATTTGCCATAATGGCAGCCGCACCCATTTCCATTGCTTCGCACGCCTGTGACGGTTTGCCAATACCTGCATCAACAATAATGGGCAAATCAATTTCATCAATAAGAATTTGTATAAACTCTTTTGTGGCAAGCCCTTTATTGGAGCCGATGGGAGAGGCAAGGGGCATAACCGTTGCCGCACCGGCACTTACAAGGTCACGGGCAGTATTTAAGTCGGGGTACATATAAGGCATTACTACAAACCCTTCATTTGCAAGAATTTCCGTGGCTTTAATTGTTTCTGTGTTATCGGGAAGCAAATATTTTGAGTCACGCATAATTTCAATTTTCACAAAATTGCCGCAACCCAGCTCTCTTGCAAGTCTTGCAATACGCACGGCCTCCTCCGCATTCCTTGCGCCGCTTGTATTGGGAAGCAAGGTTACTCCTTCGGGAATATAGTCCATTATGTTTTCTTGTTCCTTTGTGTTGGCACGGCGAACCGCAAGCGTAATAATTTCCGCACCTGCATCCTTCACCGCAGCTTCGATTAAATTCAGAGAATACTTACCTGAACCAAGAATAAATCGAGAATTAAATTCATGCCCGCCGATGATAAGCTTATCGTTATTCATTGGAACTCCTTCTTTCTTTATGTTTCTGTTTCATGTGCTAAAATCCGTAAAACTGCATGAGCCTGGTGTGCCGCACAAAGCATAACACGGGTGGAAAAAAGCCCCATACCGTCTGCCACATCACTCACTTCATCACCGCAAAGGTAAAATTTATTTGTAACCTTTCGGGTTTGAATGCTGTTGGCACTGCCTGCACCTGCCATGCCTGAGCCTGATACAATAAATTTGTCAGGCAATTTTTCAAGCACTGTATTAACGAGCATTGCTTTACACTCTGCCTTGTCAAAGGCTTCGCAGATAATGTCCGCATCCTTTAAAAGCTCCGGTGCATTAAACTCATCAACACATACCGTGTGCGCTTCAAGCTCAATATATGGTGCTATTTCCTTTAAATTGTCACAAAGTGCATGGGTTTTATATTCCCCGATTTGCGAAGCCTTATATTGCTGACGATGAAGGTTTGTAATATCCACTCTGTCAAAGTCAATAAGAATCAGCCTGCCAATGCCCGCACGGGCAAGAGAAATTGCTATGTTTGAACCCAAGCCCCCTAAGCCGCATACGGCAACAACGGACTCTGCAAATCGCTTCTGAAGGCTTTTACCGTGCCTTTCCTCCAGTGCTTTTATCATTTCTTCCTTTGAAGGTATCATATCAGCCGCCTCCCACAAAACTGACAATCTCAATACTGTCGCCGTCAGCAAGAACTGTATCTTCATACTGAGCCTTCGGTACAATATTTCCGTTGCGCTCCACTGCAATTCGCTTTATATCATAGCTTGTGGTTTTAAGATATTGTGCAACGGTCTTTCCGTCAAGCTCAAAAAGCTCGCCGTTTATTTTTATCATTTCCTTCACCTCCGGGCAAAATACAAAACGGGAAGCCGCCTGTTTGGAAGCCCCCCGTTAAAAAAACTCATATTCACGCGTCCCTCCGTTGGCATTATCCAAATCAGGTTATCGGTCGAAGGTTATACCTTCCTCTCAGCCTGTAACACAAGCTCCCGTCTATTAACAGTGAGTATTATACACCTTTTTTTTGAAAATTTCAATATATATTTAAAAATTGTCAGCGCATATTTTTGGTGAATCTGTAGGTTTGTCAATGATGTGTTACAAAATCAGTTCAAAAAAATTTCACCATTTTCAAGATAGGCCTTGATATAGTCAGCAGGTGCTTTCCAATTTAGTGGACGCATAGGGAACTTGTTGTATTTATAGTTGTGTACCTTTAATTGTTTAGCAAAATCATCGAATGAATAAAATTTATGAGTTGCATAAAAATATTCGTTGTCTTTACGGTGTGAGCGTTCAACCTTGCCGTTGTGTCTGGGGGTATATACCTTGATTAATTTGTGTCGAATGCCAAGCTTCTTGAGCTTGTTTTCAAATAATGTTGGAGTAGGATTTTTAGTATTGCCGTATGCTTTAGTAAATTCCTGTCCGTTATCAGTTTGAATACACTCTATCTTGAAAGGAAACTTTTTAAGTAAGTGTTCAACAAATACAGCAGAACTGTAAGAACTCTGTTCTTTAAATGCTTCAAGGTAACGAAATCTTGAATATTCATCGATAGCAGTATATTGATAAAACTTTTCGCCTTGTGCATCGCCTACGATGCAAGCTGTAGGGACAACTTTGACATCAATCTGTATTCTCTGTCCCGGATAAAGCATTTTTTCATAAGGTTTAGGTATATACTTTGGATTAGGTGGTTTAACAGCCATTTGATTTTGTCTACGCAAAACACGATAAAGCCCTGTCACAGAGCGAGAATATCCTCTCTGACGAAGTTTAACCCAAAAGACAACTAAACCTGCATTGATATTACGTTTGCGCATATCGGCGATTAGTTTTAGTTCTTCGGGAGTATGCTGGTTTGGATGGTGATAAGGTCTGTGTGATTTGTCTGCAAGAGATTGTAGTGTTCCGTCATATCTTTTACGCCAACGATACACATACTGACGATTTACTTTGTAACGAATAGCAGCTTTGGTTACGCCATTTTTTAAAGAATATTCAACTAATGCTTGCCTAAATCTCATAGTTTGTGTTATAGTTTTCATATACGGAAACTCCTTCTTTGTGTAGTTTTGTGTGGTAACTTAACTATAACACATTTTGGAAAGTTTCCGTATTATTTTTTTAGCCGACATATTTTGTTATGAGTTTACTCGTAATAAAATATGTCGGAATGTAACACATCTATTGTAAACCTACATGTCAGCGCATATTTTTGGTGAATCTGAATTGACAGACAAAAGGAGATATGATAAAATAAAAAACAAATATGAAGAAATTATGGAGTGATTTTTATGAAGAAGGTTATGCTTATAGGTGATTCCATCAGGATGAATTACCAATCTGTTGTTGAGAAAGAATTGAGTGGAGAATACAGCGTGTGGGGACCTTATGAAAATTGCAGATTTGCAAAGTATACACTGGTTGAACTACAACGCTATATAGTTGCTTTTTCTCAAAATGAGAAGGAGAAAAATGAAAATATTGATCAGGCAAAAATAACTCCGACCATAGATAAAACAGATGATGTGATTTATCCTGATATTATACATTGGAACAATGGGCTTTGGGATACCGGAGTTACATATGAGGAAGACGGCCCCCTTACTCCAATTGATGAATACATAAGAGATATGTCAATAATTCTTCGAGAGCTTCGCAAAATGACTGATAAAATAATTTTTGCCACCATAACTCCCGTAAAATCGGGAACACACCAGGACAATGACATTATTAAAGAGTATAATAACCGCATAATAGAATTTATGAAGAGCGAAAATGTTTTTATAAATGATTTAGGCGCATTGGTGTCCGAAAATATGGATGAATATATTTCTGAAGATAAAATTCATCTTTCTGAAAAAGGTAAAGAAATTTGCGGAAAAGCTGTTGCAAAATGTATCAGAGAAATTGATAATTGAGCTAGCCTGACGATTCCAATTTGAACACCGATTTTGAAAGGTAAATTTCCGATCTATCTTTGTTAAAATGCTCGCAAATACGCATAGTATTTGCTCCGCTT